>DATKQQ010000183.1:0-5817 GCA_035532615.1 Hanamia sp. | reverse complement strand
CCGCTTTAACTGGGCTAACTGGAATGGGGCAGACAGTTTCCCTGATAACCAGCGTGGTATTATTTCCGCTGTTACTGAAAACCTACAGGATGATCTTACCCGCATGGTACTTAACCCTGATGTAACAGTACGATCCCGGGGCGTAATGGAAAAATGTAATTTTTGTTTGCAGCGTTTGCAACAAAGTAAATTAAATGCTAAAAAAGAAGACAGACCATTAAAAGATCAGGAGGCAAGAACCGCTTGTATGCAGGCATGCCCTACCCACGCTATTCAATTTGGGAATGTAAAAGATAGTGAAAGCAAAATTGCCAAACTTAGATTTGAAGAGCAGGTAAACAGGAAGTTTTATGTTTTAGAGCAGTTGCATGTGCTACCTAATATCAATTATCTTACCCAGGTAAGGAACACAGAAAGGAAAGTGGGTAATACGAACGTAAAAATATAACAGTAATAGAACCGATAAATTAATAAAGTTTACAGGTACAATCTGTAGCAAAAAGCTAAAAAAGTATGTCACTACTAAAATACGAATCTCAACTTCGTGAGCCTTTAATAAATGGCGATAAAAATTATCACCAAGTAACTGAAGATATTATCGGCGCCGTAGAAATAAAACCAGGTAAGGCTTGGTGGATTGGGCTTTCAATAGCTTTGGCGCTTTTACTTTTTGGAGTGTATTCGGTCTATAGAGAAGTGGCTTACGGTATCGGGCAATGGAATGTTCAGCGAAGCGTAGGATGGGGATGGGCCATTACTAACTTTGTATGGTGGATTGGAATTGGGCACGCGGGCACATTAATCTCAGCAATTCTTTTATTGTTTGGCCAAAAATGGAGAACAGGTGTAAACAGAGCTGCTGAAGCCA
The DNA here is from genome assembly GCA_035532615.1 of Hanamia sp. Lineage (GTDB taxonomy): Bacteria > Bacteroidota > Bacteroidia > Chitinophagales > Chitinophagaceae > Ginsengibacter. Next base: position 4,949 of record DATKQQ010000183.1, on the reverse strand, counting down.
TGACAATATTTGCAGTAATGTGTGCAGGCATGTTCCCCATATTCCATGTGGGACGTGTGTGGGTAGCCTTTTATTTATTTCCTTATCCAAATTCACGTGGCCCTGTATGGCCCAATTTTAATTCCGCACTTTTGTGGGATGTATTTGCAGTATCTACCTATTTTACGATATCAGTACTTTTCTGGTACACAGGTTTATTGCCTGATGTAGCCTCATTGCGCGATCGTGCAAAAACAAAATTCAGGAAGATGTTTTATGGCCTTTGTTCATTTGGATGGACAGGAAGTACCAAACATTGGCAACGGCAGGAAAGCCTTGCATTGGTTTTGGCTGGCTTAGCAACGCCACTCGTATTATCAGTGCATACTGTGGTATCCTTCGACTTTGCCACCTCAGTAATTCCCGGATGGCATACTACCATATTTCCTCCTTATTTTGTAGCCGGTGCGGTTTTTTCTGGATTTGCAATGGTGCAAACCTTACTTCTTATTACCCGTAAATTATTACACCTGGAAGATTATGTAACCTTCGGGCATATAGAGGCAATGAATAAGATCATTTTAGTTACAGGATCCATAGTGGGATGCGCTTATTTATCAGAATTGTTTATATCATGGTACAGTATGAATGCTTATGAGTGGTGGGCTTATCGGGAAAACAGGGCGAATATCTTTAGTCCCTATGGTTGGGCGTATTATGGAATGATATTTTGTAATGTAATATCACCACAGCTCTTTTGGTCAAAAAAACTAAGGAGAAATGTCACATTCACCTTCTTTTTGGCAGTATTGGTTAATGTGGGAATGTGGTTCGAACGTTTTGTAATTTTTGTAACTTCAATTTACCGGGATTATCTTCCATCCTCATGGGCTACTTATTATAGCCCGACTATATGGGAAATTGGATTTTATTTAGGGACTTTTGGTTTATTCTTTACCTGTTATTTCCTTTTCGCTAAATTCTTCCCTGTAATTGCTGCAGCAGAAATAAAAGCGATTTTGAAAACAAGTGGAGAAAATTATAAACAGACAATGTCTGGTATAGAGGAAATGGATACCAATAAATTTTATACGGAAGAAATGGAGCATGCTCATTAATTGTTCTTTTAATAGGCATAAACAAAAATATATTATTAATTTAAACCGCCCTTAAGGGATAAAGAATATGATTAAAAAATTTGTTGTGGGTTCCTTTGAAGATGAAAAAGTGCTGTTTCCTGCTGTAAAGAATGTACGAAGAGCAGGATATAAAATTCACGAAGTATATACTCCATTCCCCATACATGGTTTGGATAAAGCTTTAGGTTTAAGAGACACAAGTATTCATACTATGGGATTTATCTATGGTCTGCTTGGTACTACGACTGCTATTGGAGGTATGGGTTGGATTTTTGCCTGGGACTGGCCCCTGAATATTGGAGGCAAACCTCATTTTCCCTTACCTGCATTTATTCCTATAACATTTGAGCTAACCGTTTTATTCGCGGGCGTGGGAATGACATGGACATTTTGCTGGCTTTGCAAAATGATGCCGGGGGTTAAAAAACATCATTTTAATTTGAGGTCAACAGATGATCTTATGACCATGGTAATCGAGTGCACTGAAAATTCGAACGCAGCGGAAATAGAAAACTTTTTAAAAGAGAACGGAGCTATCGAAATTAATACTCAGATTGCTGAAGAAGGTTGGTGGTTTGGAAGATACGATAAAGAACAAAAATTATACAGGACTGAAGAAATTGAAGCGGTTGACTGATACCATAATTTAAAATGATTAAAAAAAATTCTAAATCGGATTTTTAAATATGAAAAAAATAAGAATTCTTTTATCGTCCGCGATAGTTATTGGAATGATGACCTTGATGAGCAGTTGCGGCAGCAAAAGGGAGCCTGGGTTAACTTATATGCCGGATATGGCCTATAGCCGCTCTTATCAATCCTATATGCCCAATAATCTTGCTAAAGAAAATATTAGCTATATACCTTATCCTGTTCCTGGCACTATAAGAAGGGGTGATTTGTTTCCTTATCCTTTGCCTGCTGATTCAAACGGGTATAAAATGAGCGCTGAAATAAAAGACCCTTTACCACCGCTTGATACTGCTCAAATGCAGGAAGCAGAACGATTATTTAATATTAATTGTGCTATTTGTCATGGTCCAAAAATGGACGCGCAGGGACCATTATCAACCGGCGGCAAAATACCTGCAGTGGCTAATCTGACTCAGTCTATTTATGTTGATATGCCCGTAGGAACCATGTTTCATTCGGTTACTTATGGCAAAAACAATATGGGAAGCTACGCTTCTCAATTGGATCGCAAGCAAAGATGGATGGTAATTCAATATATAAAATCACATCAGTTAGGGACGAGTGCCAAAGCAGCAGTAGCCTGGGCAGATTCCGTTGCCACCAAATCAGCAGGTATTGATACCACAATAAAAAAATAAAGTTTAAATCAAAAAAATAATTTTTAAATGAACAATCAGTATGTAACACCGGCAGGATATAGAAAATGGACGACCGGATTAATGATTGTCGGCGGATTAACTCTAATACTTGGAATCATTTTTTTGAATCCTCTCGCCGGCGCTGATAATACTAATGTGAACAGTACCCGGTTTTGGGCAGTTCTCCTTCAAAACAGTCTATTTTGGTTATTACTTGTAAATACAGCTACATTTTTCATAGTTATTAATACTTTGGCTATGAGTGGTTGGCAAGCCGCTCTTCGCCGGGTAACTGAAGCTATTACATCTCTTGTTCCGATAATAGGAATTATCTCACTGGTTATTTTACTTTGTATCGTTTTTGGCCATCGTGGCGATATTTATCCCTGGCTCGATAAGAATTTAATGGCTAAGGACCATATACTTCACGCAAAAAGAGGATTCTTAAATCCAGTTGTCTTTTTGCTGTATTCTTTTCTTTCCATATTCCTTTGGACCTATTGGGGTAAAAGATTAAGAAAACTCAGTCGACAAACTGATGAGGATGGAGCAATGGACCTTCCAACTGCCAAAAAATGGATGAGTAAAAATATGCGCACATCAGGCTCTTTTGTGGTTTTTTATGTACTTTCTGTAGGGTCTTTTATTCCATGGCTTTGGTTTATGAGTATAGACGCAAAATGGTATAGTACCATGTTTAGCTGGTACACTTTTGCTAGTGCATTTGTATCAGGCATAGCTCTCATTACCCTTTTTGTTATTTATTTTAAGAACCAGGGCCAGCTTGAGTTTGTCACAAAAGAACATATCCATTATTTGGGGATATATATGTTTGCCTTCTCAATATTCTGGACTTATTTATGGTTTGCCCAATTTATGTTGCAGTGGTATGCTAATATTCCGGAAGAAACTATCTATTGGAAAATGAGGTTGGACGGGCCGTATCAAGGTGTATTTTGGCTGAATCTTATTCTCAATTTTTTAGCTCCTTTTTTAATCTTTATGAAAAGAGCACCCAAGAGAAATTATTTTGTAATAACTTTTATGTGTATTGTAATTATTTTTGGCCACTGGTTGGATTTTTACCAGATGGTGATGCCGGGAACTGTAAAGTTTCATCCACATTTAAGTTGGTTTGAACTGGGAATCCCATTGGGTTTTGTGGGTGTGATCATGTGGGGAGTAAGCAGGTTTGCTTGTAAAGTGCCTATGACAGCAGGGAATAATCCTTTTATAAAAGAAAGTATTGTACACTTTGTCTGATAAGAAATGGAAGTTATAAGAAATTGGCAATAAAGTATTAATAAAAAATTAATAATCCGGATTACGGATGTGGTAAAAACAAAGTAAAATGAACAACTTTTTTTTGATAGCAATTTTTTTACTCGCTTTCATGGTGGTTTTCCAGATTGCAAAAGCAAGTGAATATGTAAGCGTTTTAAAAGGGGAAGAAAAATCAAGGAAACAAAACAACAAGATCAACGGTTTTTTAATGCTTGTTTTCCTCATACTGGGACTTATAGGAGTATGGTGGTGCAACCATATATTATATCCAAGATCGGGATTGATGGTAGGAGCAGCTTCATCTGAGGGTAAGAGTATAGATAAAATGATGTGGATCACTATAATCATTACAGGAATTGTATTTTTCATCACCCAAATATTATTATTTTGGTTTTCGTTTAGATACCAGGAAAGTAGTAAAAGAAAGGCATACTATTATACTCATAGTAATAAACTTGAAATAATCTGGACTGTTGTCCCTGCCATTACACTTACAGTGTTGGTTGTTGTAGGATTAAAATACTGGTTTAAATTTACTGCGCCCGCTCCTAAAAATGCTCAATTGATAGAAATTACAGGCCATCAGTTTGCCTGGGAAATCAGGTATCCTGGTAAAGATGGCATATTAGGTAGAAAAAATTATAAATTGACAGATCCGGCTAAAGATAATCCATTAGGTGTAGATTGGTCAGATGAGGCAAGCCACGATGATATTCATGTAACAACAACAATGCATGTCGTGGTAAACAGGCCGGTTAAATTAGTAATTAATTCTCAGGATGTGATACATGATGTTGGCTTACCACAATTCAGACTAAAGATGGATGCAGTCCCAGGAACTCCTACTACAATGTGGTTTACACCAATTTACACAACTGAGCAAATGATAAAGAAAACGGGTGATCCTGATTTTGTATATGAAATAAGTTGTGATCAGTTGTGTGGTATTGGGCATTTTACCATGAGAGGAGTAATAGTAGTAGAGACTCAAAGTGAATTCAATGCCTGGATAAGCAAGCAAACGCCTGAATATTTGAAGGCTAAACAATTTATTGCTTCCGCTACTCCTCCTGCAGATTCAACAAAAAATTTAGCGCTGGGAAATTCCGCTATCAATAAATAACACCTATAATTAAGCCATAGAGCTTTTAAAAAATATCATTATGAACGAAGAAGTTTTGCATGAACAGCCACTGGTGGTGCATGAAACAAGCCA
>DATKQQ010000182.1:0-17530 GCA_035532615.1 Hanamia sp. | reverse complement strand
ATAGTTGATAAACAGTCTGTGAAAGCTACAGTGAGCCAGGATATTGAATTGAAGCCCTTTTATAGTTTATATCAACCTGACGGAAAAATAATAACGAACAGGTGGCGGAACTTTTACATCTTCAAAAAATTTACTTATCCCACACAAAAATTATTGGAAATTGAAATGACAGAAAAGCAATATTCAGGTAGAAGGGTTGACCTCAAAATTGAGTACAATCAGATCTTAAAATCTCAACAATTAAATTAATTTAAAATCATACAATGAAAAGGAAAATAAATCTTATACTTTTATTTCTTGCAATAATTGTAACAGAAAATTTGTTTGCTCAAAACGGATACAAAAGTTTCGCAGCTACTGTCGGTGCATCTACCGCGAATAGTAAATATATTTCCGTGTCATTTGAAACTTCGCTTGATGGCTATCATATTTTCGGTTTGAGTTTAGATGGAATAGGTTACTCGCGAAATCTTAAAAAGCAATTGGATTATACAGATGATAACCATATCCTGGCTTTAGGTCTTTATTATAAAAACAAGATTTCCTCTACAAGAAATTTTAATACTGATTTTTTTATTGGAGTTGCAGGAGGTTCAGATAACACATCTTTCGTTTATTATCCTTTTGTCGGGTTTGAAGAAAATTTCTTTCTTTCTAAAAGGTTGCAATTAACCATTAACCAAAAAGTCATTTACCTGCTTGGGATTAAGCATTTAAACAACTGGCAACCCTGCTTAAATATTGGGTTTCAATTTTCTCTTTAAAAATATAGAAGGCTTCATAATGGAGGAGAACGCGCATTTAAAAAAAATATACGGAATGTTTGAAATGATCATCTACCTGTATATCTTTTTGGATGTATACATCAATACTCTTTCGCTTAATTACAACAAATATAAGTTCGCTGCAAAAATTAATTCTAAACTTTGGAAGCTGCCTGTATTTACAGATGTAATCTTTAGTCATGCTGTATTACTCAGTATCATTATCATTGTAGCGTTATGCGCGAATGCAAGAAAAAATGTTGAGTATGATTTTTATAAACATTTCTTTTTCCCCTTCATGCTTGGTAGTATATTATTTGGAAGCAGCATTATTGTAATTCAAAAATACAATGGTTGGACACAAGTAATTTTTTATGGATTAACCTATCTCTTCGGTGCAGTTATACTTCATGTAGCGTTTGCTAATCTTACTAAAAAGCTAAAAACTAAATTGAAAAAGGATTTATGGAATGTTCAGGAAGAAAGCTTTAAACAAAATACAGAGTTTGTTGAGAACCCTGATATTTTCAACTTGCCAATGCAGTTTGTTTACAAAAAAAAAGTACATGATGGATGGATGAATATTAATCCATTTCGAGGAGTAATGGTTTTGGGTGTTCCTGGTTCCGGTAAATCTGAAAGTGTTATTGTTCCAGGGATAAAACAGTTTCTTAAAAAAGGTTATTCAATGCTCGTCTATGATTTTAAATATCCAACTCTCGCTGAAATCACCTATTATCATTACCTGCTTAATAAGCAAAATGGAGGCCCTTTAAAAGATCACAATTTTCATTGTATCAACTTAGATCAGATAGAACATTCAAGGCGTATCAATCCTTTAATGCCTCATTATATAGACACGTTGGCTAAGGCAGGTGAAACGGCTGATGCTATCGTGTCTGCTTTGAAAAAAGGTGAAAAAGGAAGTGGCGGTGGCGCTGACCAATTCTTCACACAATCAGCCATTAACTTTTTAGCAGCTACTATTTATTTTCTTTCACATAAAGAAAACGGAAAATATTCTTCATTGCCACATCTGTTAGCATTTTTATCCAGGCCTTACGACGTGATATTTAATCATCTTTTTTCAATGTTGGAAGTTCAAAGTCTATTGTCTCCGTTTCGTTCTGCTTATGATAATAAAGCATTCGAACAGTTAGAAGGGCAGATTGGTACGTTAAGGGTAAATATTTCAAGACTGGCTACTCCGGAAAGTTTTTGGGTATTCTCAGGTAATGATTTTGATTTAAAGATCAGCAATCCAAAAAGTGTATTGGTGCTTGCAAATAATATTGATGGACAAAATATTAATTCAGCTTTTTATGCAGCCATATTAAACCGAACCATTGCAGAAGTAAATTCGAGAGGTAATAATCCGTGCGCTTTAATTATTGATGAAACGCCTACTTTGTATTTGCATAAGATTGAAAACCTGATTGCTACAGCAAGAAGTAATAAAGTGGCCGTCATTCTTGGTTTACAGGAGCTACCGCAATTTCATCAGCAATATGGAAAATCAACCGCAGATACAATCTCATCTCTAATGGGTAGCATAATTTCCGGAGCAGTTCGATCAAAAGAAACGCTGCAGTGGTTAGAAACTTTATTTGGAAAAATAAAACAAAATAGTGTAGGCTTAAATATAGACAGGTCTAAAACTTCAGTAAATATAAATGAGCGTATGGACGCTGTTATTCCAGCTTCCAAAATTGCCAATCAAAATGCAGGTGAAGTGGTAGCCATTATTTCGAGGGATAATAATAATGATTTAAAAGAATACCAGACCAATACTTTCAAATGCAAAATCAAATTGGATCTTGCAGCTATTGATGAAGAAAAAAAGCATTATATAGAATTGCCTAAGTATTATGACTTTGGCGGCGAGGAAAAGAAAAGAATATTTTTATTAAAAAATTTGAAGAAGATTTATGCGGAAATTGAGGGGTTATGAGGTAGTTGGATATTACCAATGAATTAAATCGTTCAAATATATTCTATGCTATAGGAACAACCTTGATTGGAGAAAGTTGGTTTTAATCAATAATATTGCAAAACATTTTATAAACCATTTTTGCAAGATTTTTATCAAGGTTAAAATTAAAAGATGCCTGAACAACAAAACATAGAGTATAAGCAGAGTTGGCATGATGACTACTTGAAATGGGTTTGTGGCTTTGCAAACGCCAATGGTGGTGTCATTTATGTTGGAAAAGATGACAATGGTAACGTGGTGGGCATTAATGATTACAAAAAGCTGATGGATGATTTACCAAACAAAATCAGGAATGCATTGGGTATAACCACAGAAGTAAATCTGCATGAGGAACAGATGAAATATTTTATTGAAATTATAACGCATCCTTACTCTGTTCCTATTTCATTAAGAGGAAGGTATTATTACAGGAGTGGCAGCACCAAGCAGGAACTAACCGGTGCATCATTAAATGAATTCCTATTAAAAAAATCAGGCAAAACATGGGATGATGTAATTGAACCAAGGGCAACATTTGAAAGCATTGATGAAAGTACAGTTAAAATATTTCTTGCTGCATCTGAAAATGCTGGTCGCCTTCCGGAAAATGCCGGTCTTAATATTCCTGAACTGTTTGAGAAATTACGACTTTCCGAAGATGGACAATTGAAAAGGGCCGCCATCATTTTATTTGGTAAAGACCCGGGCAAATTTTATCCAAATACATTCGTGAAAATTGGCCGTTTTGGAAAAGATGAAACGGATATAAAGTTTCAGGAAACTGAAGAAGGAAATTTAATTACGTTATTACAAGCTGTTTTAACTCAACTCAATCATAAATTTTTAATACGGCCTATAGAATTTGAAGGAATGAACCGCATTGAAAAAGGAGAATACCCGGTAGCTGCTATCCGTGAAATGTTGTTGAATGCATTGGTGCATCGTAATTATATGGGAGCGCCTATCCAAATCCGTGTGTATGATGACAAAATCAGTATTTGGAATGAAGGTTCTTTGCCAGCAGGTTTGACACTGGCTGCTTTAAAACGTACCCATTCGTCAAGACCAAGAAATCCCATCATTGCAGATGTAAGCTTCAAAGGTGGATACATTGATGCCTGGGGGCGAGGCACCATTAAAATTATAGATACCTGTAAAGAGGCTGGATTGCCAGAGCCTGAGATGCTGGAACTGGATGGAGGCTTTAGTATTACGCTTTTTAAAAATAGTTTGACACAGGAGCAGTTAATAAAGATGGGGCTTAACGACAGGCAAGTAAAAGCTGTATTATTTGCTAAAGAGAAAGGAAAAATTACCAATAAGGATTATCAGTTATTAAATGACTGTTCAAGAAATACTGCCAGCAACGATCTTGCAGACTTAGTACAAAGAGGGCTGTTTTCGACAAGTAATGTAAAGGGAGCAGGAGCATTTTATCAACTCATATGAATTGCACATTAATTGCACAGATTGCACATTGATTGCACAGCCATTGCATAATCAAACGGGGTAAAGACGAAAACTCTAATAGTCAATTCCATCAGGCAAGCAAATTAGCAGGCGCACAAAGCCAACAACACAGAAGGGAACCAGCTAAAAATTATTTGTATTCAAGATTGCCTTCAACAACGGTTCCGGATCAATAAATTTTCCATCCTTTTTTATCGCGAAATGCAAATGAGGTGCCGTTACTTCACCAGTGTCTCCACTGATAGCAATACTATCACCTGCAAATACTAAATCTCCGGGTTTTCTAAAAAATTTTCTTAAATGACAATAGATACTTTCGATTCCATTTCCGTGTTGAATAACTATGTAATTTCCTGCTCTCGTATCATAACCTTCTACCGAAATAATTCCATTAGCGATTGAACTCACCACTTCATAGTTAGCCCTTAAATCTATTCCGGTATGTAATGTCTCATTTTGTAAAATCGGATGGAAGCGTTCTCCAAAACCAGAGGTTATAAAAAGCCTGCCTTTAAGTGGTGGAAATACACTTCCAAATATTCTCTCAACTATTTTATTTTTTAAATCAATTTCAGTTTGGAATTTAATTCGGATGCTATCTTCTTTTACAGTTAAATTTTGTAAAGCTAAAGTGGTGTCTGGAATCTTATCCGGAAATTCTACTGAGATTATTCGTGTACCTCTTTGCGTAACAGTGATAATCTGGCCAAAAGCATAATTAAATAAAATGAATTTTAATATTAATAAATTTAATAAATATTTTACCATAAATTTGATTATTATTATTTTAATTAATAAATTTACTGTAAAATAAATTTAATTATGACTTATTCAATCAATGAAATCTCAGAAAATCAATTAGACCTAATAGGGCTAACTAAAAAAGATATTTTGAATATGCCACCCCGGACTTACAATGCTTTGATGTCAGGTAACAGAACTTCACTAATCAGATTTAGTAACTTAAAAGTACCAGGACTAGAAGGAGGTTCTTTAGATGCAAAGCTTTCTCTCGAAAGAAAACCGGATAATAGCGTTTCTATCCGCTTTCATCCTATTAACCAGATACCAAAAAATACTTTTAATCTCACAAAAGAAGAAATTGACTCATTAAATAATGATGTTAATTTCATTGAGAAAAAATTGCCCGATGGAAAGGATCATCTTATCGGCATTGATAAACAAACAAATGAATTTGTTGCTATTCCTAAAGATTCTATCGAAGCCCCGAAAAAAATTAATGGTATTGAATTGACCGAAGGACAAGTGATGGATTTTAAAGAAGGTAAGGATATTAAAGTTGGAGGAGAAAAATTCAGATTAAATCCGAATGACGAATTAGGCGTTAGCGGCACAAGTAAAAATTCAATACTCTCAAATCTTGAGTTTAAGCATTCTAAATATAACTCTTCGGAATTACTAATTGACCTTGCCCTCTTAACAACGGGTGTGGGATCAATCTTTATGATTGGACATTTAGCGGATTTACTCATTCTCACATCAGCGGCAAATCTAAAAGGGACAAAAGAAAATAATATCAGCAAGCTAGTAAATGAAAATAAAACACTTCGGGATGCACTTGCAAAAGCATCCCCTGAGATCGCCCATAAATTTGAAAAAGGAGAATTTTTAACTCCTAAAGAATTAAAACAAATGGTAGAAAACCACTTAGATCGTCATGTTGAAATTGGAGCAATTAATGATTTGGAATTCAAACCCGGCTATCCAACAAGTGTTAACGCAACAGTTGTGGACACAGACAAGACGGAAGCAATAAAACAAAAACATAAGAAGGATATTCAAATAACTCCTGGTAAGAATCCAGAAGATGCAAAAGAAGAACGTGCTGATAAAATAGAAGTTATAAGAGAAGAACCCAAGCAAAAATTTTCGGTAAAAATGTAATTCATATTTTTTACTATAAACTTTAAAAAAATGTTTCCTTTTAGTTTAGCTATAGCTTTTGCTCTCGGAATTATAGGATATGTATTTATTTATTGTATTGAAAAAAAAGTAAAAGTTTTTACAGATTTACTTTCTCCAAAAACAAGGCTATCAAAGAAAAGCCTCTACCTAATTACGGCCATCAATTTATGTTACTTCGGAATTGGATGTGCTCTTATGTTTTTTAATGTTTTAACCTATTAATTTCTCTTATGCAAAACCAATTAGTTCCTGTTGACAGGATTGAAGCAGAAGTAAAGCCAGAAAAAATATATGCAACCCTATTTTTAACACCCTATATTTTAATTGCATTTATTATTTCTATTTCTGCTATTTGGTTTAATGCCTTATATCTAATACTTCTTTCTATCCCATTTGTTGTATTAGGACTTTACAAATATTTTTTAATCATTTCCTCAACTTTTTATCTTACAGACCAACAATTAATAATTCAAAGAGGTGTGTTTACAAAAACAGTCAATTATCTTGAATTATATCGCATTAAAGACATACTTGTAGAGCAACCGTTCTGGATGAAAGCCTTGGGACTAATGAACATCACCCTGTTGTCTTTTGATAAAGAAGAATCTTTGTTGGTTTTAAAAGGAATTAAGATTTCTGATTTACCTCAATCAATCCGGAACCATGTCCAGGAATGCCGGCAAAGAAATAAAGTTCTTACAATTGATAATTGATCAGCCGAATGAATACAAATGAATTATATAATGCACCACAGGAGCTAAAGGAGGATCTGAATCTTGAAATAGGACTTCATGATATAATTGAATGTGAGAGTAGTGCATTTGTACGGCAAACGTTTGACAAGTACAAGTGGCTCGTCGAAGAAGGATTACTGTATGAATCGCAAACAAATTATAAAACCAATAAATCAAAAATCATGGAAACACAAAACACATTAAGTGAAGAAAACCTTACTAATCAAAGTAGGGAATTGAACAACAATGAAGAGAACTATCTTCAGAAGAACATGGATTATATCAACAACCAAATCAAGTACCTCGGCTTCGGAGAGGGGTTTAACGAATCTCTCAAAGGAGCGATGCAATCAGGTGATGATAAAATTGATTTTCCGATCTCTAAAGAATTCTCAGGTGTATTGGAAAAATCAAATTCAATTGATTTTACTCTTCATTTTAATAAGGGTAAAGAAAGCAATATGTATTTTTTAAACAGCTATTCAGCACAATTAAATATACCTGATTCAATTTCGGAAAATACTCAGTCTCAAACTTTTTACCTGAACAAAGGAAAAGGTTTTACGGCAAAGGAGGCCTTTAATCTCCTCTCTGATAGAGCAGTAAATAAAGACCTCACCAACAAGGCAGGTGTAACCTATAATGCCTGGGTTAAACTTAAACCTGCCGAAAATAATGCAGAAAAGGGAAACAAGGATTTTCAAATTTTTAATGAAAACTATGGTTATAACTTAAATGAATCCCTGGCAAAATTTCCAATAAAAGAAATGGAAACTCCCGAAGCAGCAGACAAATTATTGAACTCTTTGAAAAAGGGAAATCTTCAGTCGGTTACTTTTTCTGAAATTGATGGAGACTCAAAGAAATTTATAGAGGCCAATCCCCAATATAAAAATATCAACATTTACAATGTGGATGGGAAAAAACAATTTATTCCTCACGAAAAATCAGCAACACAAAATAATACCAGCAATCAACCAGTAATGGAGCCGGTTATGGAAGAAAGAAAGTCTGCCGGAATAAAAAGATAATATTCGTGTACACATTATTGTTATCATACCTTTTCTACAATAAAAATATTTCCCGATGAAAGTAATTATCACAGAAAAGCCATCCGTTGCAAGAGAAATTGCGGATGTATTAAGTATCGGTAATAAACATGATGGATACTTAAGCAACCAGGAGTATGCCATAACATGGGCTTACGGGCATTTATTGGAACTCTGTCCACCGGAAGTTTATGGGTGGAAAGAATGGACAAGAGAAAACTTACCAATGCTTCCCAAACAGTTTAAAATACAACCTGCTGAGAGATGGGATTCAACTAAAAAACAGTTTGTAAAAGATAACGGCATTCAAAAACAATTGGCTGTTATAGATGATTTGTTTTCCAAGTGTTCTGAAATCATTGTTGCAACAGATGCCGGCCGTGAAGGTGAATTAATATTCCGGTATATCTTCCAGCACTTACATTGTTCAAAACCTTTCAAAAGACTTTGGGTTTCTTCCCTTACTAAAAAAGCAATTGAGCAAGGATTTAGAGAGCTAAAAAATAGCAGTGTCTATGATAATCTATATGAATCCGCACGATGCCGAAACGAAGCAGATTGGTTGGTGGGTATGAATGCAAGCCGGGCGCTAACGATTGGTGCAGCATTTGTGAGCCGGTTCTCACTTGGAAGAGTGCAGACACCAACCCTGGCAATTCTGTGCAACCGGTATAATGAAAATAAAAATTTTATTCCGGAACCTTTTTATAATTTTCGAATAACACTTGAAAAACAAGGACAAAAATTCAACGCATGCAGTGAAAATTATTCAAACAAAGAAACAGCAGTAAACGCTTTTGTGATTGTTCAAAAGGCAGAAAAGGCAACAATTGCTTTTATAGAGAAAAATGATAAAATAGAAAATCCGCCGTTATTATATGATTTGACAACCCTACAAAGGGATGCCAATAAATACTATGAGTTTTCCGCAGATGACACCCTTAAATTAGCGCAATCACTTTATGAGAAAAAGCTGATCACTTATCCGAGAACAGGATCAAATTATATATCAGAAGATGTTTTTGAAAAAATCCCGGAACTCTTGGAAGGCGTTGAGAATGATGCGACATTCGGTGCTTTTGCCACTGATTTAAAAAACAAGACTTTAAACGAGCGAAGTGTGAATGGCGATAAAGTTACCGATCATCATGCCCTTCTAATTACTGAAAATCATCCTGATAATTTAGGCGAAAAGGAAAATAAAATTTACCATCTAATCCTTTGCAGGATGTTAGAAGCGTTTTCAGCCCCTTGTATCAAAGCACAAACTATCATTAAATTAGATTGTTCGGGTGAACCATTTAAAGCTTTTGGAAGCACTGTTAAGGATGGAAATTTAGGATGGCGAGAAGTTAAAAGAGTTGCCAGGATAAATGAAGTAGAGGAGAAAGAGCCCGATGAAGAAATGCAGCTTTTCCCAAAACTGATTCCTCACGAAACGATTCAGAAAACATCTGCTGAATTGCTTTCAAAAATGAACAAACCCAAACCCATTCATACAGAAGGGTCATTGCTCTTGGCAATGGAAACTTGCGGTAAGGATGTTAAGGAAGAATCGGCAAAAGAAGCGCTAAAAGAATGTGGTATCGGAACGCCTGCGACGAGGGCCAGTATTATCGAGACTTTAATCAAACGAAATTATATTGAAAGACTGAAAAAGAACCTCCTCCCAACACCGAAAGGCCTGGCTGTTTATTCTTTATTAAAAGATAAAACAATTGCCTCAGCAGAACTAACCGGTATTTGGGAAAATCGGTTGGAACAAATAAGCAGAGGTAAACAGGATCCTGAATTATTTATGAAAGATATTTTGGATTATACAAAGTTGATAACTGAAGATGTTTTGAAAATTGGAGGCTCTCTACAAAATGCCGATTTAAGTAAAACAAATATTGCGGGTATCCAATGTCCAAAATGTAAAAAAGGAGAATTAAGGAAGGCTGCAAAAAATTATTATTGTAGTAACTACCCTAAGAAAAACTTGGATGGATCTGTTAGTAAAGAAGGATGTTCCTTTATAATATGGACTACAATTGCTGGAAAGAAGATTACTGAAAATACGATTCGCCAGATTGCTGAAAAAGGAAAATCAACTTTAGTGAAAGGGTTTAAAAGTAAAGCCGGAAAAGACTTTAGCGTCTTTTTAATTTTAAAAGATGATTGGCAGGTAGGATTTGAGTTTGAAAAGAAACTCAATAAGGTATAATCAATATTTTTTCCCTTTATATTTTAAAAGGAACGAAATTTACAATGAAGAAAAAACAAAATTACAACCCACTCCAATTTTCGCTATTTGATGAAATAAAGACACACAAAAATTATGGAGATGAAAAATCTTTAGAAGGTAATTGGAAAAGTGTAGTTGAATATTTTGAAGATAAAAAAGAAGTAAATAATAATTTAAAAACTGAAAACAATGAAAGAAACTTATCAGAAAGTAACAACAGAGAGCGGTCAGCCTTACATGATGCTGACCAACGAGGACACAGACCTGAAATCAGACCTTCCCTGGAAGGCCAGGGTACTGTACGACATGATCAAGGAACAACAACCGGAACGATTCCAACAGATGAAACAATCAAAGGAATTAATTCCGTTCCTTCAGAAGATAACAGCACCGTACAACGAGCGAATGACAGAACACGCCCTGAACGGAATGATGGAGACAGAAGCGGAGGAAATAGAATGGCCACAACTGACAAAAGCAGCGGGCCTGGATTAGATTATTATGAATCCCTTCTGGATTTTAAGGTAATCGAAACGGTTATACCTCACCGTACTGACCCTAATTTGATTGTTTCTATCTCACTTGGAGAAAGCCTCGGTGAAAGAGCTGAAACCCAAACCTTTTTATTCTCAGACTTTCCGGAGGAATCGGTTAACGAAACGGTCAGTTACGTTCTTAACGCCTACAAAGAAATTGTAAGTGATCCTCAATATGTTAACGGCGACTTTTATCAGCAAAAACTTCATGCTATCGCCGGAAATGTTTTAACTGCCGTTAATAAAAATATCAGTGAAGAAAAAAATGTCAAAGAACCTGAAACACTCGTTTCCAATTATCACAGCCTGACGGCTCCCGATGATGCAAAAACATTTTCAAAGAAAACAAAATACCAACATAACATCACGGCCCTGGATCTTCTTATAAAATTAGATAACGAACACAGGCCGGCTTCGCCTGAAGAACAAACCGTTCTTGCGAAATACGTTGGTTGGGGCGGGTTAAAAGAAATTCTTTTAGACCCAGCTAATGATGCTGAATGGAAAACGGCTTCCGATAAAGAATTGAGAACTTATGTAAACGATGTTTACAATCGCTTTAACTCGTTAGATACCGACGGGAGCCAGGGACTTCTTAATGCCGCTAAACGAAGTATTATAAATGCACACTATACACCTTATGAAGTAATCAACGCGATTTATGACGGCGTTGAAAAAGCGGGATTTAAAGGTGGCAATATTTTAGAACCTTCTGCGGGTATCGGAAATTTCCTTGCTGCTATGCCCATTGATATGTCTAATAACTCTGACGTTACAGCGATCGAGATGGACAGAACAACCGGAAAGATTTTGCAGAAACTTTTCCCTACCGCTGAAACACACATCACCGGCTTTGAAAAAATAAATCTGCCGGAAGACCATTATGACCTGGTTGTCTCCAACATCCCTTTTGGAGCGGTACCCATATATGACCAGCAACTGGCTAATCTGAAAGATAAAAGCTACAAGAACGCCTCAAACAATATCCATAATTACTTTTTTGCCAAATCAATACTACTGGCAAAGCCCGGCAGCATGATTGCATTTCTTACCAGCCGTTATACAATGGATAGTAAGGAAGATAAAGGTATAAGGGAACTTATGAATGATGCTTGCGAATTTGCCGGAGCTATTCGTTTGCCTGACAATGCTTTTTACGCAAATGCCGGAACACAGGTAGTTTCAGATATTATTTTTCTTAGGAAATTTAACCTCGGTGAAGAAAAGAAACAGAAAAATAACTTCCTTAATGTAAAGACTATTCCTTTTACAGACCATAAAAAGGATACTGGCATTATTAGTTATAATGAATATTTCCATGAGCATCCTACACACATGATTGGCCAGGTTGAATTTGGAGGATTATACGACAAAGAAGGATTTAATCTAAAAGGTAACAAAGAAACAAACCTTCGCGAAAAAATAAACCATATTACCGATGCGCTTTTTGAAAAGCCTATCTTAATTACCAATCAAAAACACACTAACAAAACAGAGCAAATAAACGCGGAGGTTGAGCGGTTTATCAAGCTGAATCAGTATGATAGCATTGGTAACCTTGTTGTTTTAAAAGACGGATTTATCGGAACCATATCTGATAAGTTCCATGTTGACGAAGAACTGGATAATAAAGTAAGAAACCTGGGCCTTAATCCCGCAGATGTACGTTACGGCCGGAAAAACCTTTCTTACAAGGATGAGGAATTACTGAAAAATAACGGTATTGACATTAACGATTTTTACTATCGCGTTGTAGATAACGTGCGCATTCGAAAAGAAGATTTACCGAAAGTCAAATACATCCACACACTAAGAGAAAAAACCAAAGAACTCATTTTTAAAGAAGCCGGTGGATACAGTGATGCTGCACTCAATAGTATTCGTGCCGATTTGAAAAATACTTATAATGAGTTCGTCTTTAAGTACGGAAATATAACCGACAAATCTAACAGCAAAGTTTTAGATCTGGACGCTGATAAATTCGTTGTATCGGCCCTCGAAAAAAAAGATCCGATTACAGGCAAAATTTCTCCTGCGGATATTTTAGTTAAGCGTACCATCAATCCTATCCGCGAAATTCATAAGACCGACAACATTCAGGATGCTATTACGCTGAGCCTGCAAAAATTTGGCAAACTAAAAATGAATTATGTCTCTGAACTGATGGATAAAACTTATGAAGATATCATGCAAAGCCAAAAGGGAGATGCCACATTTATCTTCAAAGATGAAAAAGGAAACCATCTTACCAGGGAAGAATATCTTTCAGGAAATGTAGTAGAGAAATTAAAAACTGCTCAAACTTTTTCCGCAGAAAATCCTGAATTCTTAAATAATGTTGACCAGTTAGAAAAAGTTCAGCCGAAACCAATTGCTGCAGTTGATATTTACAGCCCCATGCATGCCCGGTGGATTCCAGCAAACTATATCAATCAGTTCCTTCAGGAAACACTAAAAACAAAAGAGTTTGAACTTTCGTTTTCAAAAAGTGCGGATGCTTATAAAATAGATATTTACGATAGATCAGGAAACGTGGCTGCATTTGCCACCAAACGTAAAAGCGCTGCATGGGTATTTAATCATGCCCTGAATGGTATGGAACCAAAAGTTACTTACACCGTTGAAGAAGAAGGCGGAAAAACCCGACTGGTTTTTGATCCTGAAGATACACAGCTTGCCAAAGAGAACTATCGCAAAATAAAAGGCAGTTGGGATGATTGGAAGTACAATGACTTGAACCGCCGTGAAAAGCTTGCCGGTATCTACAACAAAACTTTTAATAACACGGTGCTGAGAACTTATGATGGTTCTCATCTTTCTTTCCCGGGATTAATTGGTTTTGTGCCACGGCCACACCAGAAGGATGCCATTTTCCGGAACGTGCAGCAATTAGGTGGCATTAACGACCACATGGTAGGAGCGGGGAAAACGCTCATTCAGGTTGCTACCGCAATGGAGTTACGCAGGCTGGGCATGGCTAACAAACCGTTATTAATCGGCCTGAAAAGTCAGATACCACAGCTTTATGAGCAATTTAAAAAAGCCTACCCACTGGCAAAGGTTCTTTTCCCTTCTGAAAAAGATTTTTCTAAAGTAAACCGCAAGAGGCTCTTAAATAACATCGCTACCAATGATTGGGACGCGATCATTTTATCCCATGACCAGTTTACCCGTATCAATCAGCCTGCGGAAATACAGGTTAACTTAATAAAGGAACTGACAGATGTTCTTCGCGAAGAAATGGTTGAAACGAATGACAAGCGCGAAAAGAAAAGTCTTGAGACAAGGCTTTATAAATATGAGCAAAAAATAGAAGCGCTCATGGATGCTTCTAAAGATAAAGATGTGCTTGATTTTTCTCAATTGGGTATAGACTTTCTGATGGTGGATGAAAGTCAGGAATTTAAAAATTTAGAATTCTCAACAACAAAGAAAAACGTTCGTGGCCTGGGAAATCCTCTTGGAAGCAAAAAAGCTTTTAATATGCTTGTAGCCTGTCGTCACCTACAGAATGTTCATAAGGGAGATAAGGGCATTATATTCTCATCGGGGACACCCATAAGCAACACAATGGCGGAACTTTATTTGCTTTTCAAATACCTGCGTCCGGATAAAATGAAAGAGACAGGCATTACCAGCTTCGACAGGTGGGCAGCAAACTTTGCGAATGATTATTCAGATCTGGAATACTATATGGGAAGGTTCAAAGAAGTACATCGCTTCCGTGAATTTGCAAACCTTCCGGAACTCCTAACTATGTACCAGGACATTGCGGATGTTAGAAATAATAGCAATCTTACTTTGGATAAACCAAAGGCGGAACATACGCTTATTAAAATACAGCCTTCTGAAACACAATTGAATCTTATCGAAAAATTACAGGGTTACATTAACTCAAAAGGAAATGAGAATGCCGATGAATTAGGTCTTACAGCAGGCTATGACGACCGCAAAGGAATAAATCCTTCCTTCGCTATTCTTGCGATAAACTTCGCCAAAAAATTAAGCCTTGACCCACGGCTGATTGATTCTTCTTTTGCACCCGGTACAAAACTTCTTGAAGCGGCCGCCAACATTGCAAAAATATACGAGGAAACCGATTCTTTTAAAGGAACTCAATTAATTTTTAGTGACATCGGTACTCCAAAAAGCAGCAACCAAATTGATAACCTCTTTGAACATCTCTCCGGAGATATTCCACAAAGTGACCTGGTGGACATATTCGGGGAAGATTACTATGAGAAAAAATCAAAACCTAAACTGGATGATATTAAAACTAAAATTGAAGATGTTTTGACACTCACTCCTTCAGATGTTGATGACCTCGTTAAAGAGGCTAACGCCTCTGAAAATTTCAATGTTTATTCTGAAATGAAAACTCTATTAATTGAAAAAGGCATTCCGGAGAATGAAGTGGTTTTCATTCACAGCTACAACACCAGGAAGCAAAAAGAAGAACTATTTGAAGCAGTGAATAAAGGAGACATCCGGATTGTACTTGGCTCTACTAAAAAATTAGGCACCGGCGTGAATGTCCAAAACAGGGCGGTTGCCGGCCACCATCTTGACATATCCTGGAGGCCCTCCGATATCGAACAAAGAAATGGCCGCT
Source organism: Hanamia sp. (assembly GCA_035532615.1). Taxonomy (GTDB): domain Bacteria; phylum Bacteroidota; class Bacteroidia; order Chitinophagales; family Chitinophagaceae; genus Ginsengibacter. The sequence continues at coordinate 2,240 of DATKQQ010000182.1, read as the reverse complement.
TTGAAAGGCAGGGAAACGAAGCTGCCAAACTTTACAGAGATAATAAAGTAGATGCTTTTTATTATGCCACAGAACGCACTTTAGATGCAAGCATGTACAACACGGTTTCCCAAAAAGCAAAATTCATTGCTCAACTGAAAGCTACCGTCAATGCTGATGTAAGAACCATTAAAGACATTGAGGAAGATATTGACATGGGCAGCATGGCCGCTGAATTATCAGGCGATCCTATCTTTAAAGAAAAAGCGAACCTGCAAAAAAGAATTACAGAATTAACACAATTTGAAAAATCGTTTAAATCGAAAAAATATGATTTTGAAAGTAATATTAGGAACGCACAAAACAGGATAAAAGCGTTTGAGAATAATATTGAAACTTTTAAAAAATTAATTCCTTTTATTGAACGAATTCCAAAAGATGAAAAGGGAGAATTTATTTTTTCGGGTAAGGTTGCCGGCCGGGCTTTTGAAAAAGTTGGAGAGTTTGGTTTAGCTATGATTACAGAAGCGGAACACGCAAAAAAATACAAACCATTAGATCATCAATTTCCATTAGGTGAACTATGGGGTTTTAAAGTTGTTGGAAGAGTTACCCGCGATTTTTTTCATGATACAAAGGAAATTGAAAGACAAATTATTTCGCCGGTCGGCGATCAAATCGGCGACTCAAAATCTTTGCCTTCGGGAGAAGTGGCAGCCGGACTACAAATTAAGCAAGCGATTCTTGAACTGCCGGAAAAGATTGAACGGTTTTCCAGAAATATAGAAAAAGAAAAACAGAATACTGAAGAATATTCTAAGCAATTTAATGCCGAATTTCCTTACAAGGAGGAACTTGAAACTAAAAAAGAAAGGTTAACTGAAATTGATACTTCAATAATTCAAAAAGCAAAAGAAGTGGATGAAGCTAAAAAACAAAGTGACATAATAAAAGTTATACCACTTTCTGCCGAACAAAAACAATACACTAAAGACAACCCTTATTACGCTCCGCCACACTATGGCCTGCCACCGATCACAGACGAACAGGCTAATTCGATTCCTGATGCTATTGATGGAAACAAAATAACACGTGAGGACAAGCTGATGCTCTATGGCAGCGAATATGGCATTAATATTAAGGATGCTACCTACTCAATTAATCCGGAAACAAACGGTATTGACAGGAAAATTTTTAAATACGGCCAGGCTCATATTGAACAGGTAGAAAAAGAAGACGTGTCTTATAGGCAGCCAGGCGAAGCTGCGTACGAAATGGATTTAGACCCTGATGCTTTCCACTTTCGCTATCAAAAGAAAGATGCTCTACAAAGTATTGCTGAAAAAGACGTTTCAGAAATAAAGAAAAATAGTGTTACGGAAATAGTTGATAATAAAAAAGAAAGAACCAATGGCATCGACCCGGACGCGAATGGCTTATATAATCATGATGGAAACGATTTCACAGATGAGCTTATCGAATTTTTTGAGCAAAAACAAACTGAACCAAATTCAGAAAAACCTGCCAATGTAAAAGAACCAGAACAGGATTTTTTTACTCAAATTGACCGCCAGTATAATGAAGCAAAAGGACGTGATGAAAAAAGTACACGCCAAAGAGATTGGGAAGAAAATAAAATAGGGCTGAACGATTTGATCGACGAAAGGGATTTGAAGGAAGATAAAAAACAACAAAATAATCGGGGTTTTAAAAGATAGAAGAATTCTTAGGGCGTTCCTGCACACAGAACTTTTCCCGGGCTTTCATTGCAATCTTTTTTCCAAAAAGGATTTCCATTATAATCCCTAACGCTGAAAACCCCTTGCTTCATTTTCCCCCACACAAGCAGAATGAAAAAGGAAGAATTTTTTCATACAGCTTGCTCGTGGCCATGCTGAAAAATGCAAGAGTTAATTCGTCCTATTCCCGACAATTCCGTTTCTCAATGCGGTAACAAGGCCGTTTAACACATGCGCTAAGGCTTCTAAACCCCTCGGGCTTCTTTTCCCCTCCACAAGCAGAATGAAAAAAGACCATAATTTTTTATCCCTGATTTAGCCGGGCTTCGCACTCGGCTATCAGGGAAAAATCATGACCTGTTTTTTCATACAGCTTGCTCATAGCTCTGCGGAAATGCAAGAGTTAATCCGTTTTATTTCCGACTATTCCGTTCCTCCATCGCGAAAACAAAGCCGTTGAACACTTGCGCCTGCGCTGCCAGGTAAAACACTCATTTCAATAACAGCTTCACAAAGATATTT
>DATKQQ010000181.1:0-17139 GCA_035532615.1 Hanamia sp. | reverse complement strand
GTTCTTTTTCCGAAAGTAATGGCAGTATTTTTTTATACCGCTTTCGATGAATTTTTACTAATGTTGCTTCCATGCAACAAAGGTAATACTTTATTAAATTATTCCAACATACTTGTAAAACTTATTTTGTCCCAATCCCTTTGCATCTCTTCATTGGCAGAAAGCAATTCTTCATTAAAGGACTGCATATTATCATTAGAACGATCCAACTGTTCGTAAGTGCTATGAAGCTTGGCTTTAAGTTCCATTACTTCATTTTGAATATCCAGCGTGTATTTGTCAAGAAATACTTTTTTATCAAATACCACTGTGTCTTTTTGTTCGGTAGTCACTTCTTTATCTTCTGTAAAAGACACCATCAGTAACTCTTGTTCCACATCTTTAATATTCAAAGGGCTTACTGAAAGGTTTATAGTTATTACCTCCTGGCCTCGCTTTATTTTTATACCCCTGACCGTAGCTTTTTTATTTAATTTCAGAGCTTCAACTCTCATGGCATTAAATGCAAGAGCAACGTTGTCGGGAAGAAGTTCGGTAAGATTTAAATTGAAATTCTTTTGAAGGAGATATTTTGTGGTATCCCCATAAGCTTTTATAGCGTGATTATTTTCGTCTATGCAAATAGCCAGGGAATTCAACTCTTCAATGAGATTTAAATTCACAGCCTCTGCCAGGCTATCTTTCGTTTTTTGTAAACTTTTTTTGGGTTTGTCAAAAGGTCTTTTTTCACTTACATCAATCATCTGGGGCAACGAAAATGTATCAAGGCTTATCGCCCGTTTTGTTTCAAGGTTCTTATAAATCTTCCATTTTTTATTTACGATTTCCAGGTTTTGGATTATTGGCATAGGATTTTCACTTGCGCCTAAGAATAAATATCCATTCTTTTTAAGTCCAAACAAAAGCATTAAAAATATTCTTTTTTGCAAAGCCGGCATCATGTAAATAAGAAGGTTGCGGCAACTAATAAAATGCATATTACAATACGGGGGATTCTTCACAAGATCATGCTGGGCAAAAATCACCATGCTCCGTATCTCAGCGTTTACTTTATAATTTTTATTTTCTTTGGTAAAAAACTTTTCGAGTCTTTCAGCAGATATATGTTTTGAGATATCCGTCTTAAAAATTCCATTACGGGCATGTATAAGCGCTACTGTATCAATATCAGTGGCAAATATTTTGGCAACAGTATCTTTTAACTTGCCGGTTAATTGCTCTTTGATAAGTATGGCAAGAGAATAGGCTTCTTCCCCGGTAGCGCAACCCGCTACCCACATTTTCAGTTCCTCACCCGGAGCAAGGTTTTCCAGCATACCGGGGAGCACTTTTTTTTCAATAAAATCAAATGCTTCTTTATCTCTAAAGAACGAGGTAACACTTATCAGGAAATCTTTGGCAAGCGCTTCTAATTCTCCCGGGGTTTCCTTCAGAAAATCATAATAATTTTCCAATAGAACAAAATTATTATCAGTGGCCCTTCTTTTTATTCTTCTAAGTATAGTGGTTGGTTTGTAATCAGAAAAATCAAGTGTCAATTGTTCTTTTATTAATTCAATAATTGATTTGATATTTTTTTCTTCATTCCTGTCACCTATAAATATATTCCCTGAATGCTTTACATAATTTTCAATAATATCTGGCATTAATGCGGGCTCCAGAACAAAATCCACTAAGCCGGTGGCAATGGCATTGGATGGCATACTGTTAAATTCTGTAGTTTCAGGATTGCGTGCTATTACCATTCCGCCTGCATTTTTAATAGACTTTATTCCTTCCGTGCCATCAGAGCCTAAACCAGAAAGAATGACACCGATTGCCTTCCTGCCGCTATCTGCTGCGAGAGAATTAAAAAACCGGTTAATCGTAAGATTGGGACCATGCATCTTTTCCTTTTCAGATAAGTATAACTTCCCACCTCGGATGGTCATGAATTTATCGTTAGGAATAAGATAAACCTGGTTAGCTTTTACAGTCATTGCATCCTTTGCTTCCATAATCACCAATTTACTGTGTCTGGCAAGTAATTCAGCCATTCTGCTCTTAAAGTCAGATGATAAGTGCTGCACGATTATATAGGAAACTCCATCACAGGGCGTGTGATCAAAAAATGAATTGATCTCTTCCAATCCGCCGGCAGAAGCGCCAATGGCAATAATATATTGTAATTCTTTGACTGACATTTTATTTAATTAGGCAGTGTTTATTATTTACCTATTCCTTTTTCCTTTTTAGTTAATTTTTAATTGTGAAATATTTTAAGATTAATAGGATTATGTAGAATAAGGATAAAGAATTTTTAATACTGGATAAGGGTGAGGAATTTGATTCATCATTTTATCAATTACTTTCTGAAAAATTGCCTTCCGATTATTCCTGCGGTTGAATCTAAAAACATATTCATCAGCATAGGCAAACAAATGTTGTTTAGAACATTTATGATGGATTCCTCTCAACCAATTTTTAAACTGCATAATTTGTTTATGGAGTTCTTCAAGAGATTGTCCTTTATTAGATAGTACTGTTTCTATATTCATTTTGTTTTTTAATTGTTGATAAGACCTGTGATGGTCGGTTTTGATGTTTGCCTGATCATCTATCATATCTTTTAAAGCGTACTTTAATGTCAAAGCTTCAAAGTTTTCTATCTGTTGCATTCTTATTGCCTGTTCTGCCATCTTCCAATTTTTCTGTAGCCAAAAGGATAGCTTCCTTTGTAGCTAAACTTCTGCCCTTATTTTTATTTGTATAGCCGCCTACTATTGTTTCATCTGCATCCACATTGCCTTTCAGCTTATCTTGATTATCTTGTTTCATAACTACCTGAACTTTGCGTTTAAATAACCAGGCTGTCTTTTGCTGAACGCCAACTTCACAACCCAACTCTGTTGTTGACATCCCTTTTTTCTTTGCTGTAAGTCTGAAGACCATGTGAAACGCTTTTAAAATCGGCATCTTCATGCCATGAAAAACAGTATTGGCCATTACGCTTTCACCATAACCACAAGCTCTGCATTTACGATGATAATAAGTTTTGCCCTTGTAATATTTTTCATGACCACATCTGCTACAGCTAAAACCTTTACTCCATTTTTGTTCTATCAAATACAAATAACAACTTTCATTATCATAAAATCGTTTTCCGAAATCAATGGCATTTATACCTTTAAACATAACTAATCAATTTAGCTGTAAAAATACTAAAATAATTAGTCTTAAACAAGCCCAATATTATCTTTGCCCTCATTATACCTAATCCTAAAGATTAATGTTATTCCAGTACGTTTGAAGAAGTGAAATTAATTATGAATATTAAGATCAACACCTAAAGGCTGTCTCTCATGGTCGTGGCGATGATGGATTTCATTTCTATGATGATTGCCATCGTGATAATAACGGGGCCCCTCACACCCTGATAAAGCAAAAAATATTACTAAAGCAATAATAATTAAACTGAATGTATTTTTCTTCATGGTCTTAATTTTTGTGATTTTATGATAAGATTTTTGGTAAATTATCACATTGTAAAAGTCTGTCAATTTTTTAAGGGGAGTGTTACATAATTCTTGAAATATTTATCATAATTCATACTCCTTACCGAAATAAAATACTATCCTGAGTTAGGGATAAGAAATAAAATAAAAAAGTGGATAAAAATAGAAAAGTTGAATGATTTTTTTCAGTGGTATTTTTAAATGTTTTTATTAGCGGCAACCATTACATTATGTTCAGCCTTATCATCTATAAGCGTAATTCTATTTCCCTCCTTCTTCACTCCATCAATTGTCACTGTCATTTTTTCACCGGTTGGGATTTGCTTTATCCCAATATGATAGATTGTATTTTTATATCGATAGTGCACTTTAAATGATTCCCATTCTTCCGGGATGCAAGGAGTAAATTTTAATTGATTTCCTTCCTGCTCAAAACCAAGAAAAGATTCTGTAATTAAACGATACAACCAAGCTGCGGATCCTGTGTACCAGGTCCATCCGCCACGTCCGGCATGCGGGACGCGTGAATATACATCTGCAGCTAACACATAAGGTTCTACCTTGTATGTCGCGATTTCTTTTTCAGTTTTACCATGGTTAACCGGGTTGATCATGTTTAATAATTCCCAGACACGCTCATTATTGCCCAATCTTGCAAACGCCATGATCATCCATACAGCAGCATGTGTGTATTGGCCGCCATTCTCTCTTACACCAGGTACATATCCTTTTATGTAACCAGGATTGAGGGCAGACTTGTCAAAGGCAGGTTCTAATAATTGAATGATGCCAACATCTTTTTGAACCAGGTTTTTATAGGCTGATTCCATGGCAGTATGCACACGGCTGGCGTTTCCTCCGCCTGATAAAACAGACCAGCTTTGAGCGATGGAATCAATCTTACATTCCTCATCACTTTTTGACCCAAGTGGTGTCCCATCATCAAACCAGGCACGCTTATACCATTCACCATCCCAGGCGCTTTTGTCAATATTGGCTTTTAATTTTATCGCTTGTTTTTTGCAGGTATCCGCAAAGGTTATGTCATTATATAAACTTGCTGTTTCTCCAAAGCTGTTTAGTATCTGATAAAGAAAAAACGCGAGCCAGACACTTTCACCTTTGCCATTCTGGCCTACCTTATCAAACCCATCGTTCCAGTCCCCCGTGCCAATTAACGGTAACCCGTGTACGCCAAAATTGAATCCGTGTTTTATGGCCAAAACGCAATGCTCATAGAGGGTGGCTGAGGTATGCGAATCAAGAGGAAGATCATAATAGGATTCCTCCCCCTGGTTTAGCTGGCGTCCATCAAGGAAATTTGATGACTCATTTAATATAGCCGTATCACCAGTAAATTTAATATAATAAACAGTTACAAAAGGAAGCCAGAGATAATCATCGGATATCCGGGTGCGGACTCCACGACCCAACGGCGGATGCCACCAATGCTGCACATCTCCTTCTTTAAACTGTCGGGATGCACAAAGTAAAATTTGTTCACGTGCAAGTTCAGGCCGCGTATGAAGCAGTGACATTACATCCTGTAACTGGTCCCTGAAACCAAATGCGCCACCTGATTGATAAAATCCACTACGTCCCCAAAGTCTTGACGAAAGTGTTTGATAAGTTAACCAACCATTTGCCATAAGATTAATCGCTTTATCAGGCGTTTCTACCTGTAGAGCGCCTATGGTATCCGCCCAGTATTTGTTTACTTTTTTCAATGCTTCAGTGGCTGCTCCAGTTCCCCGGAATTGCCTGGCAATAGTGCTTGCTTCAATGGCATCTTTGCCTGCTCCCAGCCGGAAAATAATTTCCTGTTCTTCTCCGTCTGCCACGAAGAATGGCACCTGGATAGCCGCGCATGGATCCAGGGCAAGTCCCACTTTTCCGGAAAGTTTGATACGTGACATGGCATCCGGATTTTGCAAAGTTCCATTGCGGCCTATAAATTCAGTACGGTCACCTGTAAACGTTTTTTTCAAATAATCCACATCAAAAAATGCGACCCTGTTGTTAAATTCGGTATTATATTGATTTTTGGCAAACAGCGCCCCACTGTCAGGATCCACTTCCGTATGAATATGCATGGCCGTTTTCATCCTGTTATCGCCCAGCACCCACTCTATATAACCGGTAGCGGATAGCTTACGTGATCTTCCCGACCGGTTAGTTATTTTTAATACAATAAATTTAATTGTTGATTCTATATCCACGTATACATTCATCTCTGAATAGATCCCATCTTCTATATGTTCAAAAACACTGTACCCAAAACCATGACGTGTAATGTAAGGCGACTTACTACCGGCAGGCAACAATGCAGTTGACCAAAACCGGCCGCTCTCTTCATCTCTTATATAAAAGACTTCCCCGGTTGTGTCTGACACAGGATCATTACTCCATGAGGTAAGCCTTAATTCATGCGCATTTTCAGTCCAGGTGTACGCTGATCCACTTTCTGAAATAACCGTTCCAAAATTTGGATTCGCAATTACATTTACCCACGGAGCCGGCGTTTTGCTTTTATCATCGGTAACAATAACATATTCTTTTCCATCAGGAGAGAAGCCTCCTGATCCATTAAAAAAAATAAGATCTTTCGGCAATGAAATTGGTGTTGAAGAAGATGTATATTTTTCGTCTTTACGGATAGTCGGTATGACTATCTTTGCAATTGATTTAAGGTTCACATGATCCGCTAACGTTCCCCCGCTATCCGAAATATTGACGCGGGCAACCGTTTGAAATAATATGCGATCCTCGTTAGATATCTGATCCGCAGCTCTTACAAAAATACCTCCCGGGCGGTCTTTTAATTCTGATGGGATGAGCGCCTGGATATCATTTTGAAAATCCTGCCTGTAAACATTATGTGCTTCATTCCAGATCACGAGATCTACTATAAGTCCTTTTAAACGCCAGTAAGCATGGGCTTGTATCAATTGTTTTACCATCTGCATGTTAGCCTGGTTTTCAATTTTTAAAAGAACAATGGGCAAGTCTCCTGAAATAGAATAACCCCACAGACCAGATTGCTGACGGTAATTATTGATTAGTATGGCAGGGTCTGCACGAAAAGAAGCATTTGTAAACAGAATGGAACTGGCCAGACGTGCGTACAACTGTGCATCCCCTTCGGAAGCATTTATTTGGCGGAGGACTACCTGGCTATGTGTCCAGGCCATCTCAAATACACGATCTTTATGAGGGGTATTATCCTGGTATTTATTAATCAGCCCGAGGCAAATCTCCTTCGTTTCGGCAATTCCAATAACCATATCTATAGTAGCAACTTCTTCCGGCTCAAGGATTATTTTATAACGAATAGCAACAATAGGGTCCAGCACGGAACCCTGGCTGCCGGAAAGTTTACCGGGATTATTCATTGCCTGCGGATTCACTATAGAATTACCATGGCCAATAAATGCCATCCTATCAGTTTCATAAGAGATTTCTTCCGCATGTTTTCCTTCTGTTGCCATTAAATGAAACATCCATGGCGATTGTTCTTCTGCCGATCGTGGCCTTCGGGTACACATGATCGTATGTTGATCAGGAATGATTTCGGTTTGTACAAAAAGATTGCTGAAAGCGGGCGCCATCAAATCTGATGCGGCAGTTGCCAGCACCACTTCTGCATAACTGGTAACGTCAATCGTCTTTCTTATGCCGGAACGATTGGTAACACGTAATCTCCGCATTTCTATATCATCCTCCGGAGAAACAACAATTTCAGTGTGTGTCTCTATGTCATTTTGTTTTGTATTAAAATCTACGCGGCCCTGGGAATAAGCTGCCTCGTATTTATCAGCCTTTGTAAGTGTGGGCTGATGCGTATTGGACCAGTATTTTTTACTACCTAAATCGCGGATATAACAATAAGTTCCCCAATTATCGCAGGTAATATCTTCATGCCAGCGGGTAACAGAAAGGCCTTTCCAATGACTGTAACCGCCGCCGGAATTGGTGATCATTACATGATAGCGTCCATTAGATAATAATTGTACCTTAGGTATAGAAGTGCTCGGGGAATTGATGATCCTTGTTTCCTGGTCACTTGCTACATAATTAATATCTGCGATATCTGATGTGTGGGCAAAAAAAGTGGTTGCTCTTGGAATTCTTTCCTGCAGTAATAAAAGCGTTGCCTTAAACTGTGGTTCTGCTTCAAATAATTTTTGCATCGGTTTATCGCGAAGTAAATAGGCCAGTGACAATAAACTCATTCCATGATGATGCGCCATAAATGAATAAACAATTGCACTTGATTGCCCACGCGGTAGCCGTGAAGGTGTATAATCTATGGCTTCATACATTCCAAATCTTCCTTCTAATCCTTTTTTATTAAGCAGTTCCAGGTTTTCGCACGCTTTTTCCGGGGCTACCATTAATGCCAGTGCAGATGCATAAGGTGCTATGACAGCATCCTCCTCGAGACCACGTTTCAAGCCCAGCCCCGGAGCGCCAAAGGCACGGTATTGATAATTCGAATTAGCATTGATCATATTGTAACACGATTCAGAAATGCCCCAGGGCATGTTTGCTTTTTTACCATATTTAATCTGCCATTCCACTGCCGCTTTATAGGTTTGGTCAAGTAAAGTATTTTCATAAGTGGGCATTACTAATAATGGCATCAGGTATTCAAACATAGAACCACTCCAGGATAAAAGAATAGGCTTACCGTCAACGTTAGTAAGTAACCTTCCCAGCGCAAACCAACTTTCTTCCGGCAGCTTGCCTTGAGCTATACAAATAAAAATGCACAACCTCACTTCTGATGCCAGCAAATCATAATAACTCGCATCTGTCCTATGTTCCTGTACGTTATATCCAATGCTAAACTGGTGATTTGATTTATCGTAAAGAAAATCCCATTCCATATCTGCCAACTCATTACATTGCCGGCCGAGACTTTCGGCCGCAGTAATTAATTGATCCGACTTATTAATTGAGTCAGTTAAAGCAGTTTGAAATAATTCAAGCCATTTATTTTCATCCGTTGTGTTTGTCTCTTTTTGTTTGTGATTCACTTCAACTTTTAATTCATTTGCTGTTTTTAATAATTGATCTAAAGTTGAATTTGAATTCATCAAAGTCAGTTCCGTGAATTTTGCCGGAGCGCTTGCTAATAAAAACCAGGGTTCAAAAATCCGAAGATGTGCATTTATTTGTTGAAGCTCTTTAATAACCAATTGCTTCCATCTGTACGTTTCACTTCCAGGTTCATTGCCGAGTTTTTCAGAAATCGACGAGAAATGTCCGGCTAACAATTCAATCTGATTTTTCATTTCAATCCGCGTACATTCCTGTACGTTACACGCTGTTTGCAATTCAATTACGAAAGGTTCCAGGAGCTTGCTGTCATGTGGATTGCAGCTATCAGCGAGTATATTCAAGGTGTCAATCAGGCCTTTGTATAGTTGTGTACTTTTAATTTCCTGGTAGGGAATGGCAAGTAAACCTTGTCGCAATACCAATAAATGGCCGGCAAGATTTCCACTATCAACTGTTGAAATATAACTCGGCGGCAGTGGATTCAATGTTTTCGTATCGTACCAATTATAAAAATGGCCTTTATGCCGTTCCATTTCCCCCATCGTCGTGAAGGTATTTGTAGTTCTTTCAATGAATTCACCGGTCGTTATGTAGCCAAAGTCGCAGGCTGTTAAGCTGGCAAGTAGTGAAAGCCCAATGTTGGTGGGAGACGTACGGTGTGCTGTTTGTTCAAGAGGCTGTTCCTGAAAATTGTCAGGAGGTAGCCAGTTGTCTCCAATTACAACAAAATGGTCAAAGTAACTCCAGGTTTTCCTTGCGAGTTTATGAAGAAAGATATTTTGTTCATCACTAAGTATGGTTACCTGTTTCTCTAAAGGTTTACTTGTGAACCAGGTAATAAAGGGAGCAATAAACCATAATATGAGAACAGGACCTGCTATTAATAATTTTGCGGGAAAGAAAATAGCTAAAATAGCTAAAATGGCGATCGTTAAAAACGGTTCAATCCACATGGCAACATAGGATGATCGTAAGCTTCTTGTATTTGTTTTTACGTTATGAGAAGAAGGATTCCATTCCAGCAATTTTTTCCTGCTGATTAACATGCGCCAAAGAGTACGACTTATTGCTTTGACATTCGAATACGCTTCGTATGGAAGGCATATTAATATGAATAAGGTTTTTATGGTGATATCGCGAAGGTTGATGAGGGAATTTTTGATGTGGTATCTTAATACAACATCTTTCGGTTTCTTGATTGTGTCCCAAAGTGAGGTAATAATAATCGGGAAAACAATAATTCCTGAAACGATAATGGTCCAGAATAGTGGATACGGCAATACAATCCATCCCAATAAAAGTAAAGCTGTAAGTGCCGGTGGAACAAGGCTTCGCCGTATGTTGTCAAATATTTTCCATTTTGATAATGCTGAAATGGGATTTTTACGTAAATGTTTGCCGGGACCATTTACCAATGGTAAAATCCATGCAAAAATCTGCCAGTCGCCACGAATCCAGCGTATCCGCATTTTCATATCTGCGCTATAAGTCGTTGGATATTTTTCAAATAATTGTACATCGCTGAGTAAACCAGACCTTATATAACAGCCTTCCAGCAAATCATGACTCAGGATGCGGTTTTCAAGAAATATTCCATCAAGAACTTTCTGAAACATATCTACTTCGTAAATGCCTTTGCCGATGTAAGAACCCTCTCCAAATAAATCCTGGTAAACATCGGAGGATGCATGGGTGTAAGGATCAATGCCCGGCTCATTTCCGTGCATCCTGGCATATAAAGAACCGGTTATGTCCGGTAAACTAACAGTCACCCTTGGTTGTAGAATGCCATAACCTTTTGTTACGCGTTTCTTTCTTTCATCGTACCAGGCCCGGTTCAACGGATGGGCCATCGTTCCGATTAATTTCCAGGCGGAGCTAAGCGGTAATTGCGTATCTGCATCTAACGTAATTACATATTTTATTTTAGGAAAAATAGTTTGGTCTCCTATAATAAGTGAGAAATGCTCTTTTGCATTACCTCTTAACAAGGCATTTAAATCAGAAAGTTTACCACGCTTTCTTTCATAACCCATCCACATTTTCTCACCTGCATTCCATTTTCGCGGACGATGAAAAAGAAAAAACAAACCATCATTTTCTCTTTCATACTTTTTATTAAGCCTTTCAATTCCATTTTTTGCTGTTTCTAAAAGTGATTGGTCTTCGGATAACTTTTCTTCCTTTGCATCTGTAAAATCAGTTAATAAACCAAAATATAAATTATCATTCCTGTTTGCCAGGAAACGAACTTCCAACGCTTCCACTAAATCGTCTATTTCCCCCGCAGTCGTAAGCATTGCAGGAATGACAACCATTGAAGCGGCATTATCAGGAATCTGGTGCGAGTAATCCATCCTGGGCAGCAAATTGGGTTTCACCAAAAGCGTGGCAAAAAAGTTGACAACCGATATGGCCAACTGGCTTGAGCAAAGCAATGTGAGCAAAGTAATTGCTAAAAGAAGCCACGTGTTCTTTGTATGTGAATCTGCTATCAATAAAATAACTCCGCCAATGAAAAATGTTATCAACAGGATGCAAATCCAATACCACAGGAACGCATGTAGCCTGATATTGTGCTTCATCTTTTCAGCGTCCGATTCCCGCATGTTTGCCCTCTTCTTTGTTTGGCTTACTCCATAGCCTATCAAATAGTAGCCAACATGTTCAGGACGATGATCATCATTTTTTCCCGTGGCATTTTCATGCATTAACTGTATCGCAATCCGGGCAACTTCCTGCTCACTACAAGTACTCTTTTTTGCAATCAATTCTACCACATGCCGGTAACGGTCACGCGTAGTAAAATCCATTAAACCATACGTTCCTTCATTGTCTTCCAATAATATTTGTTCAACAATACTATGGGTTTCAACAAATTCACGCCAATCCATTGCACCGAGCAAACGGAGGCTTCCAATGCTGTTACTCATGGAAACCTGATCTGCAGCCTGCTTCTGGTTTTCAGCATTTACCAGTTCAGTACTGGTTAATCCACTTCCTGATAATTGCTGTTCTATCCAATTAAGCACCAGCCCAAGGTCAGGGCCTTTACCACGCAACTGGCGAATTAATTCAGATACAAATGCGCTTACAATCGGAGGTTTGGATCTTGCCATATCTGCTATCACCAGGATGAGATTTTTTGGTGCTTTCTCCGTAGTAGCAATCATTTTTTCCGCCCAGTAATCAGCAAGGTTTCTATCAACTTTATCAATAGCGATGAGGGCAGAAACCCGCCGGATATTTTCAATCAACGCCAGCCGCAGCATAAGAGGTATAGACCATAATTCTCCTAATTTTAATGGAGTAACTGTTTGGTATGCCTTCACAAAATTGCCCAGGCTTTCCATATCTATCCGCCCATCACTATGAGAAATGAACTGGAGAACGATATCATAACTACGGGTTTCCCCAGTTGAATTTCCATCTGATAACTGAGGAAGGTCTTCACTGTAATCTTTCGGGAAATGCGTTTTAGCAATCCGGATATGTTCTTCTATAAGGTAAAAATTATCTATCAGCCATTCGCCTGCAGGTGTAACCTGGTATTTTCTTTTGATAGAATCCGTGAGGAGTTTGCGCACCTCCTGCAAAGTGGTTTCATTGTCTGCCAGTCGTTTGAGTAAATGATCTTTAGCTGGCTTCGAACTTAACTTATGTCTTACCGCCAGCGTTTTTCCGAAACGTTCCATCTGTTCGGAACTGAATAATTCTTCCCTGAGGGGTTCTTCATTTGAGTTATTGTTCTTATCACTTATCTGAAAAAAGGCTCTCATATTAGATATGAGCTCATGCGCTGCAGGTATTAATTGTAATTTCATTAAGTCAATTTAATTAATCTATAATGCTGCATTCACAATAGTTTGCGCTTCATCGATTATTTTATTCAAATGGTCTTTACTCAAAAAACTTTCTGCATAAATTTTATAAATGTCTTCTGTTCCTGAAGGACGTGCTGCAAACCATCCATTTTTTGTCACAACTTTTACGCCACCTATTGCAGAATTATTTCCAGGTGCTTTTATAAGTATGCTGTCAATTTTTTCGCCGGCAAGTTCCTTATGTTTTATTTCAGCGGAAGATAGGCTTTTTAATTTTTCTTTTTGTTCCGGCGTTGCCTTTGCTTCAATGCGATCATAAAAAGGTTCACCATATTCTTTCGTTAAGTCATTATATATTTTGCCCGGATCTTTTCCCATTTTAGAAGTAATCTCTGCTGAAAGTAAAGCCGGGATAAATCCATCTTTATCGGTTGTCCATACACTTCCATCTAATCTCGAAAAAGAAGCACCTGCACTTTCTTCGCCGCCAAAACAAAGTGAGCCATCAAGCAGGCCATCAACAAACCATTTGAATCCAACAGGAACATCATACAGTTTTCTATTCAGTTTCGCTGTTATGCGTTCAATAAGTTGTGTGGTAACAACCGTTTTACCGACTGCCGATGTTTTTGCCCATTTCGGACGATTTTGTAACAAATAGAAAACTGCAACCGATAAATAATGATTTGGATTTAACAGGCCTGCACTTTTTGTTACAATACCATGCCGGTCATGATCCGTGTCGCAGGCAAACGAAATATCAAAATTATCTTTCATCGCTATCAGCCGCTGCATGGCATAAGTAGAAGAAGGATCCATACGGATTTGACCATCCCAGTCAACCGTCATAAAGCTAAAAGTGGGATCCACAATTTTATTGGTAACCGTTAAATCTAATTTATAATGTTCAGCAATGGGTTCCCAGTAATGAACGCCTGCACCGCCCAGCGGGTCAACACCCATTTTTATTTTCGCATTGCGAATCACATCCATGTCTATGATATTTCCAAGATCATTTACATAGATATTCAGGAAATCATAACGGTGTGTGGTAGACGCTTTAATCGCTTTATCAAAAGAAATTCTTTTTATACCCTGAAGATTGTTCTGCAGCAATTCATTGGCTTTCTTTTCAATCCAGTTGGTTACATCATTCTCCGCAGGGCCTCCGTTAGGCGGATTGTATTTAAAGCCACCATCATCAGGAGGATTATGCGATGGTGTAATGACGATGCCATCGGCTAACCCGGTTTTACGTCCCTTATTATATTTTAATATAGCATGCGAAATTACAGGAGTAGGCGTATAATCATCTCCGTTAGCAATCATCACGTCAACATGATTCGCCGCCAATACTTCCATGGTGGTAGCGTAAGAAGGCGCCGACAAAGCATGTGTATCAAAACCAAGGTACAGAGGACTGTCTGTTTTTTGTTGGTTGCGATAGAGGCAAATGGCTTGTGTGATGGCGAGAATATGATTTTCATTAAAAGAGTTTTTAAGTGAAGACCCGCGGTGACCGGAGGTCCCAAAGGAAACTTTCTCAGCCGGAACAGATGGATCAGGTTTACCTGTGTAATAGGCGGTGACAAGCCTCGGAATATTGACCAATATATTTTGTTCTGCCGGTTTACCGGCTAAAGGTGAAATTTTCATTTTTATTTATATTTCTTTTATTAATTCTAAACTTTCCTGCGGTCGAGGCTGACTAGGCATTAGATCAGCGTATTTTTCTCACTTAATGCCTTAAAATAAAGAGCGGCATTTCATACTATTACAAAGGTCAGTTTCTTCATTCAATAGCATATTATAAAATTCTGAAAAAATGTTACATCATTCACACATTTAAAAAATGTAGAAGATTCTTAATTGTCCTTTAATTTTTTTGTTCAAAGCTCAACGCTGGTCAATCAAGGTGCTTATTAACTTCATTTTTGCAACGCAGGTGCAAAATTGAATTATTCAAAAGTTGTTGCAACTTTTAGCATATTACAACCTACGGTATATAACATACTGATAAAAACTACTGCCCATACTATTATTGCTATTATTACAAAAACGGAAGGTATTTCCATTAAAAATTTTAATCCAACAGCTTGTGACAACTTCACTGTGCAAACGGTGTAATGCCCAATAGAAACACCATTCCCCAATACTGTGAACTATTATCCTGTATCATTCATCCGAAAGCCTAACTTTTGTTTTCTTTAGAAATTTTTTGAAAGTCTTCTTCAAGAACCTTTTTGGCTTCCTGGTATTCTTCTTTGGTTATTGCGTCTGCTGCAAATCGCTTTCTGAGAATATCGTAAGAAGTATCTCTCGTGCGTCGATAGCCCCAGGGAGTAGCGAAAACCCAGATGATAAAAAGGATCCAAATAATCCACCAAATGGGATTCATTCCGTAATAACCATTATAGTACCACATGATATTTTGTTTTTAAAATGAATCAATTAATTTTTTTTAGTCACAGATTACATGGATTTTTACCGATAAATAAAAAGTAGTTTAATATTCCTCCACAGTAAACTTATAAATAATCGCAATTTCTATTTTCTTCTTTCGCGGTGAACTATCACTAATTGGTGCAGAATACTCTCTCTTTATTCCTTTTTTACAGAGAGCGCTTTTCCAGTATGATGCAAAATTTCAGGTTCTCCCGGATGGTGGTCTGTTTCTCTAATAGAATACATTGTATTGTCTGCGTTAGAACCCATTTTATGGATACCTATTACTGTTCCATGCCCTATGGCGCTTCTGTAATGCCAGGTTACTGATGTACCATTAGGTATTGTTTTGAATGTGTTTTTTTCTTTTGTCATTTTGTATTTTTTAAAAAAGTTAATTTAATCAGAATGCCATCCTTACGAATAAAGTAAATGGAAATTAATCCTCTACTCTTTGCTTTTATGAAACTGATCTTCAAGAACCCTTTTGGCTTCCTGGTATTCTTCTTAGGTTATTTCTCCTGCAGCAAATCGCTTTCTGAGAATGTCATAAGAGGTATCTCTGTTTCTTACACTACCATAAAAAAAAGGCGTGGCAAAAACCCAGATGATAAAAAGTATCCAGATGATCCACCAAATAATGTGCATCCCCCAGAAGTAATAACCATTATAAAATATAAACATCTCGCGTGTTTTTTAAATGAATAAATACCCTTTCAGTAAACAAACCTGTCTGTCCGACAGGCAGGCATTTATGTAGCTTTTGTATTTTTCTTTCTTATCATTCTACTACATAATTATATTTTTTAACTCTTTTGCTTTTCTTTTTATTAGCCAATAAATAACTAACTGGAACCAATCCAATTATAGAGGCCACTACCACTGATCGTTTTACCGTAAGCGCGGATGGATTCAATTTCATTCCACCCCATATTATTTCTCAGGAAAATCAATTGCGCTTTTATATGATTCTCCATTTTCGTAAATCGTCCATTTGCAACACCTGCGCAACATGTAATCCTTTGCGACAGGTAAGTTGCTCTATCTGTTCACAGCAACTAACTCCATCTGTAATATTCGATCACAATAATCTTTCAATTATAAAATCGCTTACTTATTTTGCCATAAAAATCTTTTAAAGATTGAAACGAAAAATAAAGAATCCGGAAAACGCAGATTAATCGAAAGGAGGATTTAGGGGTTTCTTTAAGTAAAAGAGCTCAATCAAAAAGCGTGCCTGTAAGAAATAAGACTGAGCAGAAGCAAGTGCATATTTGAGAAGTGTCGCTGTCCGGCTAATGTATTAACTTTATCTATAGTTATATTGTTTGTGTAGAGAGCTACAACCTAACTAAAAATTGTGAGAAAATCTCACACTTTATTTAAAAATTTAATTGAACAATAATGAAATTAATTACCTAACAAACGGTTCCAAACAGAACCGGTTAAAATCAAAAGACATGAAGATAGTAGTAATCGGTAGCAGCGGCCTGATAGGGTCCAAAGTAGTAAGTAAATTAAAAACCTTAGGACATGAAGTTCTTGCAGCTTCACGCAGAACAGGAGTAAACGCCTTAATCGGTGAAGGACTTTCTGAAGCATTAAAAGGTGCAGATAAAGTAGTAGATGTGGCCGACTCGCCCTCGTTTGAAGGCAACGCAGTCATGGAGTTTTTTAAAACTTCAGGGCAAATCTTCTTGCAGCAGAAAAAGAAGCTGGCGTAAAACATCACATTGCACTTTCCATTGTAGGGACTGACCGTTTGCCAAACAGTGGCTATCTCAGCGCAAAAGTAGAACAGGAAAGACTTATCAGGGAATCTAAAGTTCCATATTCCATTTTGCGTTCAACCCAATTCTTCGAATTTGCCGGTGGCATTGTAAAAGGGGCAACTGACGGCGATACCATTCGTTTGTCATCCGCTCTTTTTCAGCCCGTCGCTTCTGATGATGTGGTGGATGCAATGGTTGATATTATCTTAAGAGATCCAATCAATAGCATTGTTGAAATTGGTGGCCCTGAAAAATTGGGCATGGACCAATTTGCAAAAATATACCTGGACATGAAGCAGGATAAACGTGAGATAATCGGTGATCCCAAGATGCTTTATTTTGGCACTATGATCAATGATCAATCATTGGTACCTGGCGATAATGCAAGAAAAGGTTCTATTACAGAAATCCATACCTAAGCCTTTAAACAGCCACATTTTCGTAAAATAAAAAATGTTTAATTTGGCTGATGCAATTAATGTTACCCTTATTTCCCAAAGATACCAGGATGATATCAAAATGCCTGGGAGTATATGAAAA
>DATKQQ010000180.1:0-4048 GCA_035532615.1 Hanamia sp. | reverse complement strand
GCTAATATGGCCCGTCCTATGATAGTAGTAATAGACGGGATTGAGATGAATAGAATGAGTTCGAGTGGACAGCCTTTACCAGTTAATGTTGACGAAATTCCTTCATCCCAGGTAGAAACAATTGAAGTGCTAAGATCTGGCAGTGCAGGCATATATGGACTGGGTAGCGGAAACGGGGTATTAATTATTACGACTAAAGAAGGAGGAGAAGATCCGGAAGATATTGTCTCTGTTGGAATTTTGCCAATAGCTCCGATGGGTTTTTACAAAGCAAGAGAATTTTATTCTCCGAAATATGATCATACAAACGAAAATTCAAATCAACCTGACTTGCGTTCTACCATTTATTGGAACCCGGAAATAAAAACCGGTAAAGATGGTAATGCCTCATTTGATTATTATAATGCCGATGGTACAGGAACCTACAAAGTAACCATTGAAGGTATTGATGATAATGGGAATATTGGAAGATTGGTGTATAGGTATAAAGTGGAATGATTATCGGGCCAACTTTTAAAATGTAAATTTTTTAAAGGCAAAGTTTATAGAGAACAGTGATAATAATGAATTTTTTATTCGGTACAATTTCTAAATGCTTTTACATTATCACAAGCAAATGGATATAAAGGAATATGATAGCAAAAAACAACAACCATTTAGTAAACAACGGTCATTAATTATATTGTTAAGTTTCTTTGGAGAATTTCCATGGTATTTTAATTACTTTCTTCACTCCTGCAAAAATAACCCAACTGTTCGCTTTTGCATAATCACAGATAATAATAGAATCTTCAATAAACCCAAAAATGTTTCTTTGATAACCATCACAAAAGAACAATTTAAAAACCTGGCTACTAAAAAACTCGGATTTTCAGCCGCATTAATCCAAGGATACAAAATCTGTGATTTTCGTCCTTCATTGGAATTCCTGTTTCCAGAACTCATAAAAGGATTTGATTTTTGGGGATATGGTGATATTGACATTATTTATGGCGACTTAAGAAAATTTCTTACTGATGAATTATTGGATAATTATGATGTTTTCAGTTTCAGACCCGAATATCTAACGGGTTCTTTTACAGTACTCCGGAATACGAAAAAAATCAATACTTTATTTATGCAAAGTAAAGATTACAAAACTGTTTTATCCCAAAGTGAATATTTCAATTTTGATGAATGCAATTTTATATTCTCACCATTGCAGGATGAAATTCCTATAAATGAAATCCCTTGCCAGATGGAAAGCATGACACATGTTGTAAGAAAAAGGGAGAAAGAGAAATATTTAAGAGCCTACTTCGATTTTAATTTGGTGGAGGGATCTGCCGGAAAGGTAAAATGGAGAAATGGAAAAATCATATACATGAATCAATTCGAAGCAATCTTATACCATTTTCTCAAATTTAAAGACCGTTGCAAGCACAACGCACGATTAATTCCAAAAAATAAAAAAGAAGTAATCTGTTTTAGCCCAAATAATATTTACAAAAGAAAATTGACATGAAGCATAAAATTGGTATAATAACCTATTACCTGGGGAGTATGCCCTGGTATTTTTATTATTTCTTACATTCATGTAAATATAATCCTACCATAGATTTTATCATTATAACCGATGGTGTAGTAGTGCGAAATGATATTCCCTCAAATGTTTTCATTCATAAAATAAGCATAGATAAATTTAAAAAAATAGCAGCAAAAAAACTTGGTTTTGAAGTTAGTGTCATGCACCCTTATAAACTTTGCGACCTTAAGCCTGCTTACGGTTTTCTTTTTCCTGAAATGCTTAAAAGCTATGATTTTTGGGGACATGGTGATATTGATATGATGTATGGGAATATCCGTGATTTTATGACAGATGAAATTTTAGATAACTATGATATTATCAGCAGCAGGCATGATTATGTTGCGGGAACTTTTAGCTTGTTTAAAAATACAGATCAGATGAATAATCTATTTATGCAAAGTAAGGATTACAAAAAAGTGTTTACCAATCCAGAACATTTTTGTTTTGATGAGTGCAGTAATTTATTTGATGAATTAAACAATGGAACATCCATATTTGATTTTCCGGAGGCCATTCAAAGTATGACTTATGTGGTTAAAAAAGCAGAGGCAGAAGGAAAACTAAAGGCCTATTTCGACTTTATAATTGTGGAAGGAGTTCCCGGAAAAATTAAATGGGAAAAGGGGAAAATTATTTATAAGAACAAATTTGAAGCTATGTACTACAATTTAATAAGATTCAAGAAAGAATGCGAGCGTCCAAAAATATTGAGACCAATCGAGGATACAATATATTTTACTCCTAAAAGAATTATTACAAAGAAAAAAAATGAAATTCTCTCTTTATAAACAATTAGACGAAATGGACTGCGGCCCCACCTGCCTTCGGATGGTGGCAAAATACTATGGCCGTTCTGTCTCTCTTGATCACCTTCGCAATAAATCGCAATATGGAAAGCAGGGGGTATCTATGCTCGGCCTGGCAGATGCTGCAGAGAGCATCGGGTTAAAATCCGTCGGAGCAAAAATTTCTTTTGAGCAATTAGTGAATGATGCACCATTGCCGGCAATTTTACATTGGGATCAATATCACTTTGTGGTTCTTCTCCCCTTCTCCGGGCGGAGAAGGGGCCGGGGGATGAGGCTTACCATCGCTGATCCTTCAAAAGGATTGATCAAACTAAATAAAGATGAATTTCTTAAAAGCTGGATCTCAACAACAGAAAATGGAGCGGAAAAAGGAATCAGTCTTTTGCTGGAAAGCACCCCATTATTTCAACTAATGGATTTTTCTGATGATCCCGAAATGGAGAAAAGAAAGATCGGCTGGGATTTTTTATTGGGTTATTTAAAAGATCATAAAGCCTATTTTTTTCAAATATTGCTTGGCGTAATTATCGGCAGCGCCATACAACTTGTGTTCCCTTATCTTACCCAAAGTATTGTAGATACAGGCATCAATACGCAAAACCTTAATTTTATAGAAATTGTTTTGGCGGCTCAATTGATGTTGTTATTTTCTCAAACTGTGGTGGAGTTTATCCGTAGCCGTATCCTGTTGCACATCAGCATACGAATTAATATTTCATTGCTTTCCGGCTTTTGGTCTAAACTGCTAAAATTGCCCATTCAGTTTTTTGACAGCAAACATCCTGGTGACATTATTCAGCGCATTGGCGACCATCAACGCATTGAGAGTTTTTTAACAGGGACTGCCCTGAATACTTTCTTCTCGATGTTTACCCTTGTCATCTTTTCTTTTGTTTTATGGAGTTATAATCTAACCGTATTTGCCATTTTTATTGTTGGAAGTATCATATACCTGCTTTGGATACGATTTTTCCTGAAGTATCGTCGTAAATTAGATTATCAAAGATTTGCCATTGCTTCGCGCGAAAATAATGCCACCATGCAATTGGTGTATGGCATGCAGGAAATAAAATTGAATAATGCAGAAAATACCTATCGTTGGGCATGGGAAGGTTTGCAGGCAGGCCTGTTTAAACTCAATTTTAAAAATTTATCTCTTTCCCAATATCAGCAGATAGGCGCATTCTTTATCAACCAGGGCAAAAATATTTTGATCACTTTTATTGTTGCAAAACTGGTAATAGAAGGCCAATTGACATTAGGAATGATGCTTGCTATACAATATATTATCGGCCAACTCAACAGCCCAATCGAGCAGTTGATAGGATTTACCCAGGAAGCACAGTATGCTAAAATTTCTTTAGAACGTTTAAATGATATTCATGCATTGGAAGATGAAGAACCGGTGTATAAAGAGTTTAATCATTTTTTACCTGAAGATCATACCATTTTAATAAAAGATCTTTCCTTCAGGTACCAGGGTGCGGGCAATGAACCGGTACTTAAAAATATCAATCTCAAAATTCCTGCCGGTAAAGTAACCGCCATTGTGGGTATGAGCGGCAGCGGGAAAACCACATTGATAAAATTACTGTTGAGATTTTACGAAAGCTACAAAGGAGATATTTACCTGGGCGCAGCAAACTTCAAAACTATAAGCCCAAAGTACTGG
>DATKQQ010000179.1:0-2795 GCA_035532615.1 Hanamia sp. | reverse complement strand
ATCTTCCATGAAACCAATGTTTAAAATCGTGCGGTGACAAATTCTGTTATCGCCATTGCGGTAGCTTTCTACCAGGCGGTAGTAACCACTGAGCTTTCCGGTTTCAGGATGTTTGCGTATGGTACTTTTGAAATACAAGGCTCAAAGGTGGTAAACCACCTTCAAATACGAACACCCCTTGTGTACTACAAATCAAAAACTCGACTTATACGTGCGATGGATTTTAGTTGCATGTACCCCCCACAGGCAAATAGAGAATAGGGTGATAATTTTTCTGAAAAAAAATTAAATTTTAACAGTTGAACGGCCTTTTGCTGCAATGTGGGTTAAGTGATATTCCTGAAGAAATGATGCAAATTCTTTTAGGGAAAAATGGCTCAGAACTCTGGCGACGCGCCAATGGTATTGATGAAACGCC
The DNA here is from genome assembly GCA_035532615.1 of Hanamia sp. Taxonomy (GTDB): domain Bacteria; phylum Bacteroidota; class Bacteroidia; order Chitinophagales; family Chitinophagaceae; genus Ginsengibacter. The sequence continues at coordinate 2,377 of DATKQQ010000179.1, read as the reverse complement.
GGTAGTTCCTTTTCATGAACAAAAATCTATCTCTACAGAAAATACTTTTGGCCAGGATACTATTGACATGAATTTTTTGCGGGCTGAAATGCTTCGCATGACGGAACGAATTGCTTTTGAATTGCGCAAGCAAAATAAACTGACCGGTTGTGTAACGGTTAAACTCCGGTATTCCAATTTTGACACTTTTACCAAACAACAATCTATAGCTTATACGAATGCAGATCAAATTTTATTTAAGACTGCCAAAGAATTATTTGAAAAATTATATGATCGGCGTATGCTGATCAGGATGCTGGGCATCCGGTTTACTAATTTAATTCCAGGGAATTATCAGATTAATTTGTTTGAAGATACACAGGAAATGATAAAGTTGTACCAGGCGATTGATAGTGTGAAGAAAAGGTTTGGGGAGAAGATGGTGATGAAAGCGGGTGGGATGTAAGGGGCTGCCTAAAATTTTTCTGTTTCAAAAAAAAAATAATTTCCTTTTTCTCTGACAAAAAAGTCCCCGCCTTCTCATCCCACATATAAGTTCTCATAGCCTGCACTGCTTTATCACTCAACAACCACATTCTAAGAAGGTGGGTTGAAAGCATCGTGCATAGCCCTCTTTACTAAACTACTTAAGGGAACATTCTTTGAATTTCCTTGCGAACAATATTTCAACTTGAAGGAGCAAGAAATAATTCAGGCAAAGCCCACAGTACATTATCACCGCCCAAGGCGGTAGTTTTTTAAGATGAAATAAATGCTTGCCTCCGTGCTGCCATTTCATTATCTCCAAACAGCTTAGCTAATCTCACCAGACTTTTTGCACCTATAATGAGATTGCAGGTATTTCCTGTTACCCAAATATCGCCATACCAGGCTCCTTCATTTTCCCCTTCCTGTGTCGGATGGCTGAGTAATTTTAAATCGTCCATATCACACCCATAATCGAATGTTTCCCATTTAGGATGCTGAATAACTCCCCCATATGAACCTACTGTTACAAGCCCAATCTTGGTAATATCCAGTTCGCTTCAGTACCAGTTCTGAAATTTTTCCAGTTGGGAAGACATTGTTCAAGTAGTTTTTTATCATTGTTTCTCCCGAAAACACATTCCACACCCCATACAAGAATTGATATTTGTGAGAACTGGCGAACTTCCTGGGGAAATGTTTTAACAGCCACCGTTACCATATTCTTAGCATATTCAGGTACTGTTTCATTCCATCGATCCTGAAAATCCCAGTGATTTTGAAAAATATCACGAATCAGCTGTTCTTTACCAGGCAAAATGTTGAGCAGGTCCACAACAAACATAGTGTCCCAAATCCACTGCCCTTTATAATAAGGACCACCCAGAACAACCCAGTTATGTTTTAAGGGGGGAGTCGGGGCATTGTTTTTTCCAATATGCATCTTTGAAAAATGCGTTCAGTTAAGCTTAATACGTCTTCACGGTTCGAAATAAATAATGATTTGATGTCAATGACTTTTATTAATTCATCACCAAAAGACTTAAATTTTGATAAGAAGGGCATCATTATCCTTCCAAAAGTAATTGCCCCCGAAGTTTGTATGGATTTTCGCCTTGAAGTTTTCATTTTCTTGAAGTTTTCATTTTTATATCAATACCTTATGATTTTTGCCTCCTGATGATTACGAATTTTTATTGATTGCAAGTAGGTATATTCCCGAATGAATTTAGTGCTTGCAATTCAATTTGAGAATAAATTATTATTTCATAAATTCCGTTTGCTTCCAGTCAAAATCAATTGAATCGTTTTGCTGAATTTCTCCGGGAGTGCTGCGCCCCTTCCCTGATGTACTTACTCAGCAGCAAATTTAACTGTTCAACTACCTCAGAATATTGATTTTAAAAATTATTTTGTTCTTCTATGTCCTGTTCCAAGTTGTAAAGCTGAACAGGTGTCGTAATTTCGTTCTCGACATTGTTTTACCTGTACCAAAACCACCAGAATTTTCTGTCAATATTAACTTTCATTTTCCGCTCAGCCTTTTTCAATATTCATAATTTTTATTTTACCAAATTTGGCTGAGTTACTACATCCGGCGATAGTAAGAAAAAATAAAAAAACGGCAAAAAGGGAAATTAGGTTTCCTCGCGATAAATTTTTCAATTAAATAGTGTCTGCAAGAAAACTGCCTGTTTTTCTTTTGCCTGATGATTTCTCAAAGCCATCTGCGGGAATTCTTTATCATAGAATCAACTTGCAGAAAAAAATCGCCTTTATATTATAAAAATGGATGATTTAATTTAGGTTTTCTTTTAAACTTCGCATATATATCCCTGTTATATCTTTCTATAACTCTTTTGTTTACTTTAGGCTGCCAGCTTCAGCCTGCGTTTCTGTTTTCTTTTTTCTT
>DATKQQ010000178.1:0-4546 GCA_035532615.1 Hanamia sp. | reverse complement strand
CGCATCCATACCGGTCTCTAATTGACCTACAAATTCGGATAATGCCTTCAGTCCGCCCGCTGATGTGCCAACAACAATTACAAATTTTGGTTGATTCATTTTATCGTTTTAAAAAATAAACTATCAAAATCCGTACTAACTATTGGTAGCTACGATATCCCCCAACCGATAAGCTAATCGGCAATTTCTTTAAGAGCTTAATTTTCTGGGCTAAGAGATTATTTAGATTAAAGAGATTAAACGAGGTTACTGATTTTCTTAAGCGCCAATTTTATTTCATGGTAATCAGTGAATCAGTAAAATCTGAGGTTCCGACAGCGATAAAATCTGAATCACTGATTAAAGGGATTAACTGGTTGTACTTATTTTTTTACTTCTGAATTGTTTTTCCCGGTAATCAGTTAATCTGCGAACCTACCAGGTTTTTAAATCATCGAACTGGCGTAGCCTACTTTACCAACCTTGGGATTTTAGCTCATGGCACAGTAATGGATACGGATGAAAGAACGCCATTTAAATTTAAATAAAATGAAAAGAAATATTAAAAGCTTAGTCGGTTTTACCATGGGGGCTACTGACGGCGAAATAGGAAAAGTTAAAGAGTTTTACTTTGATGATCAAAGCTGGACCATTCGTTATTTAATTGTAGAAACAGGTAGCTGGCTCAATGGCCGCAAGGTGCTAATAGCACCCCAGGCGCTGTTAACTCCTGATTGGAAGAATGAAATTTTTCCAGTTAATCTCACCAAAGAAAAAATAAAGAACAGCCCCAATATTGATACGGAGCAACCGGTTTCCCGCCAGCATGAAATTGAAATGTATGATTACTATCCCTGGACCGGTTATTGGGGTGGCGGAATGGGTATTTCAGGAGTGATGACGCAAGTTCATGAACCGCTTGCAGAAGCGGCAAGAAGAGAAAACAGTATAGACACAAAAGATGATGGCGATCCACATCTGCGGAGTACCCGCAAAGTTACAGGTTATAGTATCCACGCTGTTGATGGAAAAATTGGAGACGTAGAAGATTTTATAATAGACGATACTTCCTGGAAAGTGGCATACCTCGTAGTGGATACGGGTCATTGGTTTCCTGGTAAAAAAGTAATTATCTCTCCAAAATTGATTAAAAATATTGAATGGGATACTTCTGAAATTATGGTTCATGTTACAGAAGAAGACATAAAAAACAGCCCCGAATATCAACCCGGTGAAGATATAAGCGAATCATACGAGTCAAATCTCAAAAATTATTATGGGGAAATAGTTGAGAATGTTTATTGATGATGAATTTGCGGACATATCGCTTCTGACACTTTGCAATATTTTTCAATTACAACTAAATCAAAATAAAATGACCGAAAATAAAAATGATCAACACAGTTAACAAACCAGTAACGATTCCATTCAGCAATCAATTCAACAAACTTTGGATGCCGATATGGATAAAACGAACATTAAAGTAGAGGAAATCGAAGAATGGGATGTGGTAGTGACCGATCAAAGAAGATCGCAATTCCGATACACCGAAAACTATGGAAGAAGAAATTACTAAATGTGATTGGATGACAATTTAATCTCTGCCGGGTTAATCGCAACAGGAAGATTCTTTTCGGGTACGACTACCGTTAAAACAAAGCCTGGTCATATTTTTAATGCAACTTATTTCTTCAAATTTTCGTTCGGTTACTTCAAATTTTTTTTTGCAAACATGCTTTCATTACGCCAAGCGTTTCTTTGTCGTCATCTATTACGAAAATGAGGGGCATAAAATATGCAGCACAAAAAGCGTGTAAAATTAAGCAATCGTTATTTTGCTTTTTTAAGTGGAAAAAATAAATTAATAAAATATTTTGCCTATGAGAGACTCGAAAAAAAATTTACACATTGAGCAAAAAAATCAACAAAAAGAAAAGAATCTGATATTTTTTAACGATAGAAACAGTTCGAAATACTTATTGGAATATATTTTGATAGCATCATGGTATTATTAATCTTAAAAAAGATTTCATGAAAAAATTAAGTTTAGCCTCTTTAATAATTGGCGCAATTTTCTTCTCTGGCTGTAATGGAAACTCAAATTCCCGAAGTACAACAACTGATAGTACGTCAAATGCGACGAGCATTGATACCAGTAATAAAATGATCTCTTCCTCATCAGATACTTCTAAAATGGCTATGGTGGGTGGTGATGCAAAAGATTTTTCAAAGGATGCCGCACAGGGTGGCATGTTTGAAGTGCAGTTGGGAAATATAGCAATGAAAAACGGGGGGACCCAGGCTATAAAAGATTTTGGAAAAATGATGGTACATGATCATTCAAAAATCAATGAACAGTTAAAAGATCTTGCGGCAAAGAAAAATGTGGATCTTCCTACTTCAGTTTCAGATCATCAACAAAAAGACATTGACAAATTGAACAATGAATCGGGAAAAGAATTTGATAAGGATTATGTATCAATGATGATAAAAGATCATAAAGATGATATAGATGCTTTTAAGAAAGCTGAAGATAAAATTTCTGATAGCGATTATAAAAATTTCATCTCCAATTCACTTCCTACGCTTCAAAAACATTTAGATGCTATTGAAGCAATAAATAAGAAAATGTAGAGTCCGAAAAAAAGAAAGACAAAATAATTAACTCCTGGGACACTTAATCATTTTAGAATTGAATTAAGTGTCTTTTGCTGTTAGAAATGAAACCGATTGAATGTTATAGTTAAAAAATGATAGAGTTTTTATTTATGACTAAACAAGCATACACGAAAAAGGATACTATGAGAGACGAACAAATAATTTACATATTTGGGTATAAAAATCAACATAAGGAAGAAGAGTTTGATATTTTTTCAAATAGAAATAGTGATAAAAAACTCTTGGAATATATTTTGATAACTTTCAGTAAATTATTAAACCGTAAAAATATTTCATGAAAAAATTAAGTTTGGCCTCTTTAATAATTGGCGCAATTTTCTTCTCTGCCTGCAATGGAAACCCGAACTCCGGAAGTACACAGTCTAATAATACTTTAATAGATAAGAGTAAGGCGATATCTTCATCTTCTGATACAGCCAGAATGGCTTTGGTGAGTGATGACGCAAAAGATTTTTCAAAAGAAGTCGCCCAGAATTGTATGATGGAAGAGCAGTTGGGTAGTATAGCAGTCAAAAACGGGGGAACTGAGCGTATAAAAGATTTTGGAAAAATGATGGTAGTTAACTATACAAAAATCAGTGACGATTTAAAATATCTTGCCTCTAAGAAAAATGTAGTTCTTCCTACGTCAAATTCAGATGATCAACAACAAAATATTGATAAGTTAAGTAAAGAGATAGGAAAAAAATTTGATGAAGATTACGTATCAATGATGATAACCGACTATAAAGCTAATATTGCTACATTTAAGAAGGCTGAGAATAATATTTCTGACATTGGCTATAAAAGTTTTATTTCTAATGCACTTCCTATACTTCAAAATGATTTGGATGCTATTGAAGCAATAAAAAAGGAAATGTAGAGTCCGAAAATAGAATGGCAAAATAGTTAAATCCTACCAGTGTGCTCCTTAATATTGCTTCAATGCATATTAATAAAACGGCATTCTTGTTTTGATAGAGTTTAACTACGGCATTTAGGAAAAAGCAGAACTTGAACCTGAACATCCTGCTACTTTAATGTTAGTGAATATAAAATTTACTGGTTTAATAAAAAATAAAATCAACCTTCCACATGACAGAGCAAGAAGTTCTGTTAGGATAATTTTTAGTTCGGCCATTGTATAATGCCCGAACTAAAAAATATGGTTTTATTTTTTCATCGAACTGTCCGATTTTCCTTTCCAGCTATCAGAAGATTTCATTTTCTTAGAGTGAATTTTTCCGTTCATATCCACCCATTCGCCATCTTTTAGCGTCTTTGATTTACCATCTTGCCAGGTTACTTTTCCATCGGTGGAGAGTGTAGTTCCATTGGCTAATGTTACGGCCTGATTTACTTCTGATTTAGTTCCATTTTTCGACATCACCATTTTACCATTTTTAAAAAAATACATCTCATGATTTTTGTTGGCATATTCTGGATGAGTTCTTGAATGGGAAGTGTCGGACATCGTTTGATCGGACACGCCAATGCTGATTGTAAAGGCTACGATCAATAGAAACAAATTTTTCATGTTGTAAGGTTTTTAGTGTTTTTAATAGATTGTTTAATAATTGTATTTCAATCTCCATATCAGAAAGTAAAGCATTTCAGAATGTCTGAAAAATTTTACGTTTTCGCAACACCGTCCCCGGCCTGTTTTATATAACTTTTTTGAATTTTATATTGAAATGTCAGCAGCATTCCAGAATTCATACCTATAAATATTTTTTGATGGCAACAACGACCGTGGTAATTACCTTAATAGTCCCTCTATAGGCGCGCCGATGTTTCGCTAAAAACAACTGTAAATAATAGCTTTGCAATGTAATCAAAAAGCTCTTTGCAGTTAGACCATTTTTTTCATTGGAATTTAATTTCAATCAGTAGTCTGGTTCTGTCAGTT
>DATKQQ010000177.1:0-46698 GCA_035532615.1 Hanamia sp. | reverse complement strand
GGAACAGAAATGCCAATAGATTTAATTTCGTCTCCAGTGATCTCTGTAACGTCGGATAAAGTAGAAATCCTGTTGACGATTAATTCCCCCACTTCTGCACCTTTGCGATTTTCCAATGGGGTGATTTCTCTGAAGGAAATTATCCCTTCCTTATTGAAAACAGCAGTTGCCAATTTTGTTCCGCCCAAATCAAACGCTAATAGTGACATAAAAATAAATTGTGCATATTTACGCGGGTTTAAAATTCTAAATTAAACAATATCGCATATTCACGCAATTATTTTATCATTAAATATGGCTATCCTTTATAATAATTAAGGAAATAGAAAATTTAGTAGTTTTTTCTTTAAAAATATCTAATAAATAGTAATGGAGCAGTGTTATTAGTTATGCTTACCTTTTGGCATGAAAATTTTTTGATATCCTGGTTTTCTGTTTATGATTACTTTTAAGAAAATTATTCTTCCATAACAATTAATAAAAAATATCTGCTCTTTTGTGCACTTCTAAAAAGTTGTAACAATTAATCTATTTGACTAAAAATTATTTGAATCCAAAAAATATAATTAAATTAAATTTTTGTTTTAAATTTAAAAAATGAAACCGCCGGAAAGCAGCATGTTTAAAAATGAGCGACATGCTTTTATAATTAAACAAATCAACCTTCACAACAAAGTCCTGTCATCTAATTTAAGCAAGCAATTAGACGTATCTGAAGATACGATCAGGCGCGATCTTGCAGAATTAGCCAAGGCCGGAGAAATATTGAAAGTTCATGGGGGTGCTCTTTCAAAGTCATACCATTATCCGGCTCCCCAAGGCTCTGTGTATGCACAAAAAGAAAAAAAGGAAATCGCCCGAAAAGCCATTACACTCATTCAAAACGGAATGGTGTTACTCACTGAGGCGGGAACTACAATGATGGAAATGGTGAGGTTAATACCTGATAACCTAGAGGCTACTTTTTTTACAGTAAGTCCTTTAATGGCTTTGGAACTCTCCGAACATCCATTACTTACTGTTATTTTATTAGGGGGGGAAATAGATAATGGAGCACAAATTACTGTAGGCGAAAAAACAGTCAACGATCTCGCAGAAATAAGAGTGGATCTGTGTTTCCTTGGAGCTGATGCGATCAATGCAAAAGTGGGTCTTACAGAAATAGACTGGAAAATAGCCCAGGTCAAAAAGGCGATGATCAACACTTCTTCAAAAGTGGCTGTACTCTCTATTTCTGAGAAGCTAAACTCAGAACACAAAATGAGGCTTTGCAAAATTAATTTACTGGATTACCTCATTACCGAATTAGATCCTTCTGATAAACGACTGGCAGCTTACAGGAAAAATATCCAGCTTTTGTAAAAATTTATTACATGCCAAATACGGCGTAAAGATTGAAAAAAATCCTATCTAAATTATTGTGGTATTTGCAAACACTTGCTCCTATTGATTCATAACAATAAAAAAAAAGATTCTTCCATATTTATTGCTTCACGGCTATCAATTATTATTTCAGATAACCCAAAATAAATTTATTCTGCCGGAGTAATAATAATATTCCTGAAATCAATCGGTCCGTGATCACCTTGCAAAAGTATTGGACCAGGCATTCCTTCATCGCTATCAATCGCTCCTCCGGTAATACCCGGTATCTCGCGGTTACAAATAATCGTTTTACCATTAGCTACTACAGTAACCATTCTGCCGATAAGTGTAATATCATAAGACTGCCATTTGCCTGGGATTCTTGGCAGTGGTTCAGACGGCGCAAGAAATCCATAAATAGCACCCATCTGATTATTATCGGGTTCCGGTTCATCGCCATCTTCTATCTGCACTTCGTATCGTCCCCGAAGATAGACGCCGCTGTTGCTTTCTGCAGGAAAACGAAATTCAATATGTAATTTAAAATCTTTAAAAGTTTGATTGGTTACCAAATTGGAGCCCGAATGAGGGCTGCGCAAAAGTCCGGATTCCGCTTCCCATTGATTTTTTCCGGTAGCATGCCATTGATTCAAATTGGTACCATCAAATAAATGAATGGGCTTACCCCATACTGGTTTTTTATTCCGATGCAAAAGAGGAGCTCTTTTCCCGGTCCATTGATACGTTTTTCCGTTGGGGAAAGTCATGGCTCCTTTTAGCATATCATTTTGAAAAGCGCCTATTACCATCAGGTCATTAGGTTCGTTTTCCCATTGCGGTGGTATAGAAAAACTCATCTTCCCATCTACCAAATTGATCCTAGAAATAGGACGTGCGCTTCCGCCGGTTCCAACAAAACGGCCTACCAGCATGCGAACTCCGGATTTATATATTTCCAGCCAGGAAGGAGCCATTGTCCCATCCATATTGATTGTAATATCCCATCTTCCCTGGATAGCTAATGAATCGGAATCTGGGGGTTTAGTTTTATTTGCCATGACTTTAGTTGTTGAAATCAATAAAAATAAAAAAGGGATTACCAGGAAATATAATTTCTTTTTGGTCTTGCATGTCGATAGTTTTTTCATAATCATATAATTTTAATTTTTATAAATTTCGTGGTTACTTAATCGTTAAGTCTATTTTTGATATCCATCCGTTCATGTAGAATTCTGATTATCTCCACTGTATCATTTTTTACCCTGAAGAAAATAAGATGAGACTTCACCTTAGATGCCCGATATCCTTTTCGAACATACTCCATTGTCTTCCCTGAATTTATATTTCTGCTGATGTAGATGATTTCATCAAATATTAAATTGTAATAGCGATCAGCCTGTTCAACACACCATCTTTGAACAGTATAAAACCAAATTTCTTCCAGATCAGAAACTGCCTTTTCACTAATGATAAACGGCAGTGGCTTCATAAAAACTTGTTGTGCAAATTCTTTAAATGAGCCTTACTATCAAAGTTCTTTTGGAATCCGCTTTTCTCTCCCTTAGAAAGTGCCTTTTTAATATCTTTCATTTTGGATTCTTCTTCTTCCAAAAGCCTTAGTGCGGTTCTAATTACTTCGCTTGCTGAATTGTATTTACCAGATGATATCTTATTGGAAATGAATTCCTCAAAGTGTTCGCCTAATAAAATGGAAGTATTCCTTGCCATATTCTTTTTTTATAAAAGTACCAATAATTGGTATTTAATCTAAAAAAAATTAGAAAATTTAAAGAACAAATCTAATTGAATTTTACTTTTCCCATAAATTATTTCTTCATTTCTCTTTTATCACTTTCCTCTGCTATTTCCACATCTTCCTTCCAATTCCTGATTTTAGTAAAAGGTAACTTCAAAAGCTTCCCGGTTGTCAATTCTTTTTCATCAGGATATACAGGAACTCCAGTTATAATGTCATCCTGGTGTACATTCAGTCTTAATGTTCTATGCAATCTGTCCCAACAAGAAAAGATGATAGAGAAATTGCTATCTGTTTCTCTTTTTTTTATTGAATGATGAATGCCATGCATTCGCGGTGTTACAAGAATTTTATTCAATATTTTTTCAAAGCGATAAGGAATTCTCATATTGCTATGTTGAAACTGATTAGAGGCCTCAAAAGCAATTTCATAAATAAGTACCATCAATGGCGAAATACCTATTAAAATAACTGCAGCACCGCGAAAGAAAACAGAACCAATTAATTCTCCAAAGTGAAAACGAAAAGAAGTGGTAATGTCCAGGTCAAGATCGGTATGATGGACCAAATGAAACCTCCACATTAAAGGCATTTTATGAAGTACAATGTGCCATAGATAATTGGTGTAATCCAGCAATAGAAATGCTATAACGGCTTTCAGCCACCCCGGTGCAATATATAAATAATTTAAACCGAAATGCCATTGCTCGTTTTTGTAGGCCAGCCACACCATGAGGGGAATGAATAAAAATCGCAGCAGTGCAAAGGAAGGAATGGATACAACGAAATTAATAATGATTCTTTTCCATCGGTTTTGCACTCTTTTTCTTAATTGGAATTTTGATTCAAGAATAAAAAGAATAATGAAAACAATGACCAATATTATTGAGCCATGCATATCATAAATGGACCTGATCATGTTTCTTTAATTTTTATAGCCCGCTGCCTGAAATAGCATACGACAGCTTTGCTCATTTTATTTTTGATTTAACTTTTTTGAGGGTAGAATAAATTCCGTAAATCACCAGCAATGCAATAAAAACGTACACCCACACCGGGATATTTCTTCCGACAATAATAAGATATAAATAAGCGGAAATAAAAAACAATCCTGTAAGCAAAGCGGGAAGAACAAATGGCTTTTTATTCCTGATATTTTTATGGTACGATAAAGCGATATAAAAAAGAAAGGAATAGCGCCGACGTAAATGCCACCAAAGATGTAAGGATTTACATTATATTTTTCACCGAGACTGAAAAACCATTCTTTAAACAGGTGCCACCATTCCATTAGCCAAAAATTTTAAAGGCAGTGTGTAATAATTTTTTAATCGTGTTTGTCAAACTCTCTTCTTTGTGTTTTGCAATAATTTGCTGATTAATCCGCGAGGCAACGGGATAAGGATACACCTTATTAAAAATAGCATTAATCGATAACTTACTTGTATTGGCCAAAATTAACTCCTGGATCAATTCTCCTGCATGAGGTGCTGCCATAGTGCCGCCCAGTATTCTTTCTTTTTTTAGAAGACCGCTTTTACTAATAAATAAAATCATTTTCGCGTATTGATAATTGTCAACCACTGCGCGATCATCATCTGCAAAATCCTGTTCCAGTTTTTTATACGAAATATTTCTTTCTTTCAATTGCTTTTCATTCATGCCAAAAGTAGCCAGTTCAGGATCGGTAAAAGTCACCCACGACATGTTATCGTTGTTCAATTTCTTTTTAAAAGGATTAAATAAATTGTTTAATAAAATACGGACGTGAAATTCTGCAGCATGTGAAAACATTAAATCTCCTGCTACATCGCCACAAACAAAAACATTTTTATTGGTAGTACGCAAGTATTTATCTTTTACGATTTCGTTGTCCTTCACTGCAATTCCGGCATTATCAAGTTGCAATGATTCTAAATTTAATTCCCTGCCGATACCCACAAACACTGCATCAAATGGTATTTCTTGTGATTTACCATCTTTAAACTTTAAAGATGCTATGCGCGGAGAAATAAAACGATCCACATCAGCATTGAAAACATGTTCAATCCCTTCTTTCATCAATTGTTTTAAAAGTACATCAGTAATCGTTACGTCATCATGTTCCAAAATCCTATTGGCATGTTGAATCACAGTTACTTTACACCCCAGACGATTCATAGCCTGGGCGATCTCAATGCCAATCGGGCCTCCGCCAACCACCAATAATTTTTCGGGTAAATCATCAATGTGAAAAAGACTTTCGTTGTCATAATATTTCACCTTTTCAACGCCGGGAACTTTCAACTTCTTTGGTTTGGAACCAGTGGCAATTACTATTTTTTCCCCGGCATATTTTTTATCATTTACTTCTATCTCATTTCTTGCGGAAAAATTTGCATTGCCGAGAGCAACATCGATTCCCTGATCTTTTAACCATTGCGCATCTTCGTGTACACGAATTATTTCCTGTCTTTCATAAACATAATCCATCGCTTTTTTTATATCCACTTTGCCTGTTACCTCTAATCCAAAATTGGAAGCTATCCGTGCATTGCGAGCGATATGAGATACGTGTATTAACGCTTTGCTGGGCACGCATCCATCGTTCAGGCAATCACCTCCGATATCAGCATCACTTTTTGAAACCATCAATACTTTAAAACCTGCTTTGGCCATAAATAAACCAACAGTTAATCCTCCGGATCCGGAACCAATTACAATGATATCATAGATTTCTGGGGTCATATTTAAGGGATAAAGTTATCGATTACTTTTCTCCTTTTGGATTAAAAAATACCCTTAAAATCAGTCAAAAAGTTACCTTTAAAGAGGATAATGAAAATATATTAATACAATAAAAAGTAAAAACATGAAACGTGCTTTAAAAACAGGATTTATTGGCGGATGCATAGGCGCTGTCGTTTTAGCTGTAATTACTTACTTAATGGAAGTTTCGGGTAAAGGTGGTAAACCTCCCTTTGTTTCGATGTATGCCGATAACATTGGTACTCATCCTGCGTACCAGATCGTAGCTCTTATTCTTTTTATAATAAGTGGTGGAATATGGGGGCTCATCTTTACCTGGATTGTCAGGGGGCCTACTATTTTAAAAGGCATTCTCTTTGGCTTGTTGCCCAACCTTTGGATATGGCTGGCCATTGACAGTTACTTTGGCAAACCTTTGTTCAATGGATTTACGCCGATGGGTATCATTGGCCCGATTATTTTTAATATGCTTATCTGGGGCAGCATTCTTGGTTGGTATGCTTCGCGAAAACTGAAGACTTCAGCAGTCTGATCAAAGTTTGGTTTTACGAATCAGTCTTTTGTGCAGTTCTAATAAATACTGTTGCGAATATCCGAGGTAATACAAAAGCCAGATACGAAAAAAAATAAACTGCATTCTGTAAATGCCATTGTCTAAATATTTTCTTGCGGAAGTAATTACAGTGCCATTCATTACAATAAACTTTCCGTATTTTTTGATACGGTGAATAATTTCCTGGTCTTCCATCATCAGAAGATTTGCATCAAAACCGCAACATTTTTCAAAGACGTCTTTCGTTATAAATAAACTTTGGTCACCAAATCGAACTGCATTTACATCGAAACGGGTAAACCAACAATTGGCTTTTAGAAACCAATGATCATAATCGAATGCAAGTCTGAAACATCCGGCTATATAATTCTTTTCAAAAGCATTTAAAATGGAAGCAGTAAAATTTTCCGGAGGAATACTGTCTGCATGAAGAAAATAAAGAATTTCTTCTTTTGCTATGGAAGCGCCATAATTCATTTGAGCTGCTCTTCCTTTTTTTTCGCATACAACCACTGTCGTGTCTGCGTTTGACGCAATCTCAACTGTCTTATCTGTGCTTTGTCCGTCAGAAATAATGATTTCAGAAATAAGTTTTTCGTTGTCTCTTTTTTTTATTTCAGTGATTGTCTCAGCAATATTTTCTTCTTCATTATAAGTAGGAATAATAATGCTAATCATGAGGATTTACAATTTAAGCCCAAAGTTTTTCAAATGAATCAAATCTTTTTCCTCATCAATATCTGAAAGTTCGGGAAGCAAGAAATATGATAAATGATTCCTGTCGCAAAGTTCAATCGTTTGTTGCAAAACCTTATCTGTACTCCATTCAATCCCTTGAAATAAAATCGGATGTTCTTCTTTCATCCCCAATAAATAATAACCTCCATCGGTCGCAGGACCTATAACAATATCAGAATTATTCAATTTCAAAAAAGCATTTTCCAAAATATTTTTATTGATTCCAGGGCAATCGGTTCCGATAATTACCACTTTTTTGTAGCCAGCAGTAAACGAACCTGCCTGGCCGGCAGACAGGCTTTTAAATGCATTTTTCATTCTTTCGCCCAAATCATTTCCTTCCTGGATTTCTTTTTGAAATAAACTATTTTCCCAAATATCATCTTCTACAAAATCGGAATAAAAAACAATCTTATCTTTTTCAAAAGCTAAAATTGTATCGTGTGCGTTTTTCAGAAGTTGTTTATAAATATCCATTGCAGCATCATTGCCCAAAGTATCTGCAAGCCTTGTTTTTACATGACCTTCAATTAAATTTTTTACAAAAATAAGGAGTACATCATTGGTCATAATCGCTTAATAGTTTCTGCCAATAATAAAGATAATATTTCGTCTGCTTTTGCCGCTACTTCTATTATTTCAGCAAAACTTACCTGCTTCAAATTATCGGGGTCACATTCGTCCGTAGCAACGGAAACCGCCACACAAGGCAGCTGCAAATGATTGGCGGCAATCACTTCGGGTACTGTGGACATGCCAACCAGGTCGGCACCTATAATCTTTAAATAACGATATTCAGCCTTGGTTTCGAGATTAGGGCCATTCACCGCAGCATAAATTCCTTTCTTTAAATCAATGTCTAATTCTTTCGCCTTTTCTAATAATTTATTCTTTAAACCAGGATCGTATGGCTCATTCATATCAGGAAAACGAGAGCCTAATTCATCAAAGTTTTTCCCGGTTAATGGATTGCCTGATTGTAAATTGATGTGGTCGTCAATTAACACTAAATCTCCTTTTTTAAAATCAAGATTAATGCCACCTGCCGCATTGGATAAGAAAAGATATTTTACACCCAGCAATTTCATCACCCTTATCGGAAACACAATTTGCTGCATGGAATATCCCTCGTAAGAATGAAAGCGTCCCTGCATAATTAAAACATTCTTATTTTCTATGGTTCCATACACAAGATGGCCTTTATGGAACTCAACAGTAGAAGTACAAAAACCGGGTATTTCAGTGTAAGGAATGGTTTGTTGAATTTTCACATAATCCAAAAGATGATTTTGTCCGGTTCCCAAAACAATTCCTATTTCAGGATCAGTGATTTCTTTTTGAATTAAAAATTCTTTCGCGTTTAGAAATTCATTCATGTTTTTTTATTTATACAACTGCACCGCCACAGCTTGAACCTCCGCCGGCAGTGCATCCATAGCAATGCTGCCCTACCAGGATATTTCTATTATTTAATTCATCAATATTGAATTCGCTGATGTGTTTTGATTGTGTGCCTACTTTCATTTCCAACATTTGGTTAAAGTCACAATCGTAAATGTAGCCATCCCAACCGATAGAAATCATATTGCGGCACATTACATTAGCCGCTGCTGCCGGATTGTAAGCATCCACCAATTTCTCCATATATTTTTCGTAATTGTCACTAATGAGCAAATAGTCCAAATACCGGTTGATTGGCATATTGGTAATAGTAAACAAATGATTAAACACAATTCCAAATTCCTTCATCAAAGCCGTTTTATATTCCTTTTCCAAAGATTGTTGTAATGGCGGTAGAAAAGCGCCTGCAGGGTTATACACCAAATTTAAAATCATTCCTGATTCTTCTTTTCCGTAACCAATCTTATTCAACATTTGCAATGCTTCGATACTTTTTTCAAACACATGATTACCACGTTGCCTGTCTGTTCTGTCCCTGGAATAAAACGGAAGTGACGAAACTACTTCAATATTATTTTGCTTATAAAATTCAGGAAGGTCGTTGTATTTTCTATTGGCTAAAATAATGGTGAGATTGCAACGGACGATAATATGCCTGTCTAATTTTTTTATTTCTTCTACAAACCAACGGAACTCGGGATTCATTTCGGGTGCCCCACCTGTAAGGTCAACCGTTTTTAAAGAAGGATTGTTTTTCAGTGCATCAATACACTGTTGCATCGTTTCTTTTGTCATGATTTCAGTACGGTCGGGGCCTGCATCCACATGGCAATGCTTGCAGGTTTGATTGCACATCTTACCCACATTGATTTGTAAAATTTGTATCCCAGTTGGCTTTAATGGATATAATCCGCTTTGCTTCAATTTTTGTTCAAAAGGAGGCAAAACAAATTTGTCGGTTTGACGGTGCTCCAGAATTTCTAATTGTTCACTTACATCGGCAAGTTTATGATGCTGCCCATGTAATGATATTTTTCTTTCCTTATCACTTATCACTTTTATATCTTCCATCATAATATTTTTATTTCAATCCCGGTAAGCTTCCAGTCAGTAAACAAAGAAAAAACCGGAATTCTTATTCAACTGTTAACGACGTCCGGATTGCATTCAGCCTGGCGGGCGGTTTATAAACTATGAACTAAGAACATGACTTCCTCACATCGCTATCTCCTTCACTTTATTCATCATCTGCACACCATGTACGAGAGAAGCACCGCCGCGAATGGCACACGCCACGTGCACCGCTTCCATCATCTGCCCTTCGCTCCATCCTTTTTCATAGGCATCGCTGCTGTAGGCGTCAATACAATAAGGGCATTGCACCGCATGAGCCACTGCCAATGCAATTAACGATTTTTCCCTTGCTGTTAATTCACTGTCTTTAAAAACTTCGCCATAATAATCGAAAAATTTATCAGCTAAGTTTTTTTGAAACCCGCCAATGTTTCCAAATTTTTTCAGGTCTTCTGAATTGTAATAATGATTGCTCATTTTTTTGTATTTATATAAATTTAAAATTCCTTCTGAAATTTTATTTCTTAAAAAATTCTAGCCTTTTCAAATTACCTTTTTCATTAAATAGCTGTGCCAATTATGAGACAAAGCTAACGGCTTTATTATGAATAGATTTGTTGTTGTACTGGATTAGTTGCTTCCTTAGTCAAAACCTGACAGGAAGTGAAAAAAATACTTTAGAAAAGGATCAGCGAACAATTTTCAAAACTTAAAAGAAGTAAGGGAAAATGGATTAAGATTCTAATAAATCATAATAATAATGGATTACAATACCAAATAATCATAATAATAATGGATTACAATACCAAATAATCATATCTTAGCTGAAATAAAATTCTAAGCATGATACAACGGAGTCTTCTAAAATCTATGCAAAAGCGTTTGTTCAAAGGGAAAGCCCTTATTCTTTTTGGCGCAAGGCAAACCGGTAAATCCACTTTGGCAGAAGTTCTGCTGACTAATCAGACAAAGGAATGGCTCACATTAAACGGCGATGATGCTGATGTTCGTGAATTATTAACCAATACCACCGCTACCAAATTAAAAGCCATTATTGGCAAAAAGAAAATCGTTTTGATAGACGAAGCGCAACGGATAAAAAATATAAGCCTTACTCTTAAGCTGATTACTGATCAGATAAAAAAAGTTCAGGTAATTGCTACAGGCTCGTCGGCCTTTGAATTATCAAGCCAGGTAAACGAGTCGCTCACAGGTCGCAAATATGAGTTTATGTTGTATCCGTTAAGCTTTGAAGAAATGGTAAACCATCACGGTCCTTTGCAGGAAAAAAGGCTCATTGAACATAGGATGCAATTTGGGTATTACCCTGAAATCGTAACCAACCCTGGTGAAGAAAAAGAAAGGCTGAAATTATTGGCGGGTAGCTATCTCTATAAAGACCTGCTGATGCTGGAACAAATAAAAAGACCGGCACTTTTGGAAAAATTGCTCAAAGCCTTATCCTTGCAATTGGGAAGCGAAGTGAATTACAATGAACTGGGCCAAACCATCGGCAGCGACCGTAAAACGGTAGAAAAATATATTGACTTGCTTGAGAAGACGTTTGTAATTTTTGAACTCCCGGCATTCAGCAGAAATGTGCGAAACGAAATAAAAAAGGGCAGGAAAATTTATTTTTATGATTGTGGTATCCGCAATGCCATTATCAACAATTTCAAACCGTTAAACTCACGTACAGACATGGGCGCTCTTTGGGAAAATTTTGTGATTGCAGAACGGATAAAATTCCTCAACAACAACGAAAGAAATGTAAAACATTATTTCTGGCGTACCACACAACAACAGGAAATCGACCTTATTGAAGAATCTGAAACAGGTTTAAAAGCATTTGAATTTAAGTGGAATAAAAAAGCAAAAGTGCATATCCCGTTAACTTTCAAAACAAGTTATCCCAAGGCGGATATCCAAATAATTTCTCTGCAAAATGTTGAGGATATCATAAGCTCTTTTGGATAAATCAAACCATATGAACCACGTCAGAAGCATTAGTTGGATAAGAGAAAATTGTTTTTCTCAAAACACTTGCTGTTATTCCTGCATTCATTGCCAGTGCAAACAGGTTGATGGTTTCTTCAGCATTTGGACCCAAAAGATGTGCCCCAATAACCTGGTCTGTTTCTTTATCAACCAATACTTTAAAACCAGAAACCGGTTCATTAAGTCGCCTGGAAGAATACCAATCTGCAGTTTCTTTAAAATGTACGATGTAATTTAAGTTTTTATTTTTTGCCTCATTTTCCGTTAACCCCACAGCCCCAAGAGCCGGAATGGTAAAGACATTGGAAGGAATGTGGCCATACTCAATCTTTTTCTGATTCCCCTTTAATAAATTGCTGGCAAGTATAATTCCTTCTTTTGCAGCAACAGGAGTTAAGGGCAATCCTTTATCATTGGCATCGCCGCAGGAATACACATTTGCATTCGAAACACTTTGCAAATATTCATTCACTGCAATGCCGTTTTTATTAAAATCAATATTCATCTTTTCCAAACCCATATCAAATATATCAGGTGTTCTGCCTGCGGCATGTACCACAAGAGAAGTAGAAAATTGGATATCTTTTCCTTCCTGTTCAGCATGAACAACAAACCTGTTATTTTCTTTGGCAATACTTTTTACTTCCGAATTTAATACAACCTGGATGCCCAACTCTTCGCTGTTCTTCACTAATAATTTTACAAGGTCTGCATCGAAATTTACCAAAGGCCTTTTACCACGGTGAACGATAGTTGCTTTTTTACCAAACCGTGAAACAATATGTGCAAATTCAAAAGCAATATACCCACCGCCAACAAATAAAATTTCATCGGGCAATTCTTCCAATTCTAAAAAAGCGGTACTGTCAATCAGTAAATCTTCTCCGGGTATGTAAAGCTTTGTTGGTGTGGCGCCATTAGCCATAACAAACTTTTCAGCATATAAAATATTTTCATTTACCTGGATGGTATTTTCTGCGATAAATTTTGCCCTGCCGTGAAACGTTGCTACGCCTGCTTCTTTTAACCCAGTTTCGGTTTTGGGTATTTTAGGTTCGGTAAAGCTTGTTTTAAACTTCATTAAATCTTTCCATGAACGGGTTGCAATAGTTGCGATGCCTTTCCCTTGCAATTGTTGATTCAGCGATAATGCATGAGCAACTCCCACTAACACTTTTTTAGGATCGCAACCTCTTAATGCGCAAGTGCCACTAAAAGGTTGATTGTCTATAATAGCCGTTTTTTTTTCTGCCGCAGCGCAACGCAATGCTACGTTATTTCCGGAACCAGTACCAATTACTATTACATCAAATTTTTCCATCTTAATTTTTTTAAATTTTACTCAACTTAAACTTTCTTAAAAAAAAGAAATGAGACCTTGAGCGATTTACAAGAAAGAGATTTATCAAAAATGAATACAAATATGAAGTGATAACATCTGTAACTGACCATTATACTAATAAAAAACAAATGCGAAAACCTGGTTATTTATCCTTTTACTGTAAACAAAAAGTCCCTTACTGAATAACAAAATAGAAAAGTGTCTTCATAAAAATATTACATCAAACTTAGTCAAAATTTGTTCTCTTTAAATATTGAGAACGGAATTGTCGAAGAATAAAAATATTCCATATTTGTTTGTTTACTGCAAGTAGTAGGAGTTTTTAAATTATTCATTTAATCTTTCCCCATCTTCATGTTTGCCATATCCATTCCTGCCATTGAATTTGAGCCATGTTCAAAAATATACTCGCTGTTGAGTAAGTAAGCGCCACCTGTTACCACCACTTCTCCTGTTTCCAAACCCGATGTTATTTCTATTGCGTCATTTTCATCAATTCCTGTTTTTACCATTCTCATTTCATAAACACCGGGGTTAGTTTGTATCCACACTATTGCGCCGTCGCTATCTCTTAATACTGCATCAGAAGGTAATATAATAGATTGATGCTTTGCTTTGCTTATGGTAATATAAACCGGCATGCCCGGATGTAATTGATTATTTTTATTAGTGATGGTAAGCCTTACCAGGTTTATTCTTGAATCAGGATTCATTTCAGGACTAATAAAATCTATTTTTCCATTAATGATTTGGTTATTCAAATCAGGAATTTGTACAGAAGCATTTTCACCTCTATTGATAAAGGACATTTGTGTAGTGTAAACCTGCGCTTCAGCCCATAATGTTGATAGGTCAGCAAGTTGCAAAACCGTGCCGCCTTCCATTACATAATCTCCTTCGTTTGCATTTAGCGATGTAATGTATCCGGATTGAGTGCTGTAAAATGTGGTATGTGTTGGCACCTGTTTGCTCTGACCAAGTCGGGTAATCTGCGCATTGGTCATTCCCCATAAAAGTAATTTTGTTTTCGCGCTTTCAACCAATGTTGCATAATTAATAAGTGAATTCCCAACCGTATTTTCCTGCTCCAAAGCATTTACATAATCCTGTTTCGCATTATTAAGTTCTTCACTGTAGATATCATAAACCTTATCTCCTTTCTTAACATAATCTCCCATATTTTTAAAATACAATTTATCTATCCTTCCTTCTACGCGGGCATTTACAGAAGTAAGTTTATCCTGATTAAAATTTAGGGTGCCTGTCAATACCAATTTGTCACCAATATTGGATTTTTCAATAGTATCCGTTTGAATATTTCCGAGGTGTATTTGTTCGGCGCTCAAATGAATTTGCGTTGTATTGGCATTGCTTGTTTTTACAACCGCAATCAGCTTCATGCCACAGATGGGACAGTTTCCCGGTTTATCTGCGTGAACCTGCGGATGCATGCTGCATGTATAATACAAGGCTTTTTGCACGACTGCTGTTTCCGTTTTCTTTTTTTCCTTACACGAAGAAATAAGCAAAGGGATGATGGCTGAAAGCAGAAAGCCGATGGCAGAAAGCTGAAGGCAAAATTTTAATTGCATCAGTTTCTTTCCTAAAAAATTACCCTTTTTAATTTTTTTATAAATCATAATAATTCTTTTTCTGTTATTAATCTATATTCACGAATCACCACACCCCATTCACCATTCACAACTCACCGTTCACTATTCACCGCTGCCCACTCACTCACTCGTCTTAATAAAACTTTGACTATCTACAAGATATTGGGCATTTGCAGCAACGGTGTCAGAAGGATTTAAACCAGAAATTATTTGAACCTTATTTTCTGTACGCATTCCTGTTGATACCTGGTGTGCCATAAATCCTCCTTTTGATTTTAGAAAAACCACATTCTTCATTCCTAAAGAAAGTACGGATGATTGCGGCAACCACAAGCCCTTCCTGCTTCCTGTAAATATTTTTGCATCCACCTGGCTTCCAAGTGTGAGCATATTTTTGTTTTCGAAATATACTCTGGCAGTAAGTGTTTTACTATCGCTACGAAAGAAAGGCTCAATAAAATCTATCTTTCCTTTTATGATTGCAGAAGTATCCGATTCAGGAGTGATGTTTACTGCATCTCCTTTTTTTACAACAGATTGGTCTTCCGGAAAAATTTGTAGCGCAGCCCATGTTTTTTTATGATTCATAATAAAAAATAATGTTTGGCCTTTGTTTACATACATTCCTTCTTTTAATGGCAATTCCTGTGTTTCAGTCACCGAAGGGTTCATCCCATTTTCATTCATTCCATTGTTCATCACGTGACCGCTGTAATTGCTATAGACACTTATACTGTATAACGGTTTTCCGGTTTGAATTACCTCATTTAATTCAACAGCGCTGATGCCAAGTAATAATAATTTTTGTTTGGCTGCATCAATAAAAGAAAGATTTGCCGCATCTCGTTTTAAAAGAAATAATAAATTTTCTTCCGCCGTTAGTATCTCAGGTGAATATATTTCCATTACCTTTTGCCCGGCTTTTACGTTTTGAAAACGAAAACGCAAATACAATTTTTCTATTCGGCCCGAAACCCTTGCAGAAATATTACCGGTAGCTCTTGTATCTGCTTCAATGGTGCCATACGCTGTTACAGGAATCCTGATATCGCTTTCCTGGGGTACAATAACCGGAAGTGACGCTACCACAAATTCATTAGTTGGTTTCAGCAATGTTTGCAGGTCAATATTTTTTATTGAGACAGGCTTCTCATTTTCTGAAGAAGCAGAAGTGATTTCTGTATTATTTGTTTGTCTACTATTACATGATGGTTCAAAAAAAATAGCAACAGTTATTATTAAGATGTAAAACCAAAAGTTCTTTTTCATTTCATTCTATTTTATTATTTAGAATCCCTAAAAATTATTTTTTTTGTTTTCAAAATGCTTTAAAATCTTTAAATGTACTCATTGCTTCTTCCTTCAAGCCTCACCCCAACCCCTCTCCGAAGGAGAGGGACGCGCTCCACTTCAGGCGCTTGCCACGTGCTTCTTGCTACTTTCTACCTACCACTTCTTATTTTATTTCTAATAACTTTTCTAAATCAACCTGCATACTTAATAGTTGTTGCAGTTGATTGATATAGTCAAGCTGAGTTTTGTTCAACGTTTCCCAAGCATCGTATAATTCAAATAACTCTTCAGTATTTTGCTGATATCCAAGTTGGGTGCTTTCATAATTTTTTTGAAGTGCAGGGATAATATTATTTTCAAATAATTGAACTTGTTTTTTCTTTGCCACAATATCCTGTTGTATTTGATAAGCCATTCCTGAATATTCATTTGCCATGGCCGCTTTTTGTTCTTCTAAGGATTGCGTTTTGAAATTTAGACTTTCAATGTTTGCTTTATTGGCTCTTGTGGACCAGTTCATCGGAATTTTTACAGTACCCATTAAGTCAAACATCATTGGTGCATTTCCATATCGGAACATGTGTGAATATTGTATGCCAAACTGAGGCTTCATACTTTGCTTCTCAATATCCTGTTTTAAATAAGCAAGCTGAATATTTTTATCAATAGCTTTTATATCACTCCTGTTGTTGTAAAATAATGTGCTGTCAAAAACCATTGATGAATAATCCTTAATTACATAATTGGTATCAACAGAAAAATCCTGAAGTTTATTACGGTTCATTAAAGTATTTAATGCAATTCTTTTTTGTAAAATTTCGTTTTCTAATTCCACCCGCACACTTTCAATGCTACCAAGAGATGCCTTCGCTTTATAATACGCACTTATTTTTCCGAGACCATTCTTATATCTTGTTTCAGCATTGGTAATCATAAAATGTAACAACTTTTCACTTTCATCCAATATGGATAATTTCTTTTCAATGATGACCCATTCATAATAATTTTTTTTTGCTGCCGCAAAGAGATTATTCAATGTGGCTTTTTTATTTTCTTTTGTAACTGACGACATCGCTTTCATGTAATCTTCATTAGCGTCATTGTATTTTTTATTAGGAAACATTTGTTCCACACCAATCATGAAACTTCCCATGCCACCTTGAGCAGGCATACTGCCATCAGCTTTCGAACCATTCCATAGCGCTGTATTATATGGTGTCATCCAGAAACCCGCCGAAACCTGCGGTGGCGCCCAGTTTCTTGCGCCTGTGGTTTCGGCATCCAATGATTGAACTTCCGCATCATACATTTTTAGCGATGGATAGGAATGTTGAATACTGTCTAAAATATCAGGCAGTTCCAATGTTTGCGCTGATGCTTTCTGACCCGGGATTTGCAGGATGAACAAGAGGATAGGAAAATAAAACAGAACGCGATTTCTGCTCCAAAACCTTTTTAATTTTTCGGTTGGTGAAGACACCAAACGGGGCGACGAATCTGATAAATTATTTAAACGAATCATTTTTTTTATTTTATAATTTTTTAAATCTGGCGAATCCTATAATCCCAATAATCCTATAAATCATAGTTCAGACAATTAATGTGATACTTCATGTACTTCAATCTTTCCAAATTTTTTTAATTCATATTCTTTATTCATCAGAAAAATGAGTGGCGTTACCAACAGGATATAAATAGCTGAAGAGATAACACCACCAACCATTGGCAGTACGATTGGCTTCATCACATCGCTGCCCACACCATTACTCCATAAAACAGGAACAAGAGCAAAGAGTGAAACACTTACCGTCATTATTACGGGGCGTAATCTTTTGACAGCACCACTTATTGTATAATCTTTCAAATCTTTTTTTGTGATGGTTTCTTTTGAATTTCCTCTTTTGGCAATAAGTTGTTGCATGGCATCATTCAAATAAATGACCATTACAATATTGGTTTCTACGGCCAGTCCGAATAATGCTATAAAACCAACTGCTACCGCAACAGATAAATTGACACCCCAGAAATAAATCATATAGGCACCGCCGATAAGTGCAAATGGAAGAGAGATTAAACTTAGCAACGCTTCGCGTTTTGAATGAAATGCGAAATACATGCTGATAAAAATAATAACCAATACTATTGGCAAAATCAGTTTTAAAGTTCGTTCACTGCTAATCAGGTTTTCATATTCCCCGCTCCACTCAATAAAAAATCCTTTCGGCATTTTACCTATTGCCGCGTTTAATTTTTGTTGTGCTTCTTTAACCGTACTTCCCAAATCCCTTCCACGAACATTGAACAAAACAGTACCACGCAATAAAGCATTTTCAGAATTTATCATCGGTGGCCCGTCGGTAATTTTAATATCAGCAACTGCCTGCAAAGGAATAGGCCCGAATTCTTTTGACTGAACCTGAAACAGTTTTAAAGCTTCTATATTATTTCTGAAATCCTGGCCATACCGTGCATTCACAGAAAAACGTTGCCTCCCTTCAACCGTAGTTGTAATTTGTGCGCCACCCACCGCACTTTCAATCACTGCATTTACATCATCCACGCTTAAATTGTAACGGGCAATTTCTTTACGGTTAATATTTATGTCAATGTATTTGCCACCGGTAATCGGTTCTACATATAAATCTTTAATGCCCGGAATGCCTTGCAAATCTTTTTTTATCACTTGCGCAAATGCATAAATACTATCTAAATTTTGCCCATATACTTTTACGCCAACGTCCGTTCTGATACCTGTGGAAAGCATATTAATCCGGTTGATAATTGGTTGTGTCCATCCGTTAGTAACGCCGGGAATTTGAAGTTTGCTGTTGAGTTCATTGATGATGCTATCTTTGGTGATTCCCTTTCGCCATTCGTTTCGCGGCTTCAGTATTACTATTGTTTCTATCATGCTGATAGGTGAATTATCTGTTGCCGTATTGGCTCTTCCCGCTTTGCCCAATACAGATTTCACTTCAGGTTCAGACGCAAGAATTTTATCCTGCACCTGCAAAATTCTTTTTACTTCGGCATTGGAAACATCCGGTAAAGTAACGGGCATAAAAAGTATGCTTCCCTCATCCAGTGGCGGCATAAATTCTGTGCCCAGGTTCATCACCATCGGAATGCTGACAACAAGTGCAATCAGCATTACACTCATTGTGGTTTTGCGCCATTTTATACAAGTCCTGATAGCTGGCCCATAAACCTTTTCTAAAAAATGATTAACAGGATTAGCGTTTCCAGGACGAAACCTGCCACGCATAAGAAAAGAAATCAATACCGGCGCTAACGTTATTACTAAAATAGCATTCACAACCATTATGAATGTTTTAGTAAAAGCAAGCGGATGAAACAATTTTCCTGCCTGTCCGGTTAATAAAAAAACAGGAAGAAAAGAAGTGACAATTATAACTGTTGAAAAGAAAACCCCGCGTGAAACCTCTTTGCAAGAGCGTTCTATTATTGATAACCGAATATCTTTTGGTATTTTTTTATATGGTTTGGTCAATTTCATTTTTGATAATTATTTTTTTTGCCTATTGTCAATTGCTTATTGCCTATTTTTCTTTATTCTGCCATTCCGATAAATTCCGATATGCATTTTCACTCACGATAATTCCATTGTCAACTATTACCCCAATCACTAACACAACACCAGTTAAAGACATAAGGTTGGACGAGAAACCAAAGGCATTAAGAAGAATAAAACCGATGGCAATGGAAATAGGGATTTGTATAATAATACTTAATGCACTTGGCCAGTGAAGAAGAAAAACAATAACAATAAGGCACACAATGCTTATCTCTTCTATCAACTTGTCTTTGATATTATGAATAGCTGCTTTAATTAAATTACTTCTATCATAATCTATTTTAAAAGAAACCCCTTCCGGCAGTCCTTTCTGCACATCAGCCATCTTTGCCTTGAGCAGTTTGATTACCTTATCCGCATTCTCTCCGTATCGCATTATCACAACGCCACCCACCACCTCCCCATTTCCATTTGCGTCAACAATCCCCAACCGTGAATTCCCACCCATTTGTACCGTACCAATATCTTTTACACGAACAGGAATTCCGTTGTTGTTGCTTAGGGCAATATTTTCTATATCATTTATGTTTTTGATATAGCCCAATCCACGGATGATATAGCCCATGCCACTCATGTCTAATTTTCCCCCACCAACATCATTGTTATTGGCGCGTACTTTTTTTATTACATTCATCATGGAAATATTGTAGAATTGCAGCTTTAACGGGTCCACCACTATCTGGTATTGCTTTTCAAAGCCTCCGAAAGAACCCACTTCTGCCACACCGGGAACTGTTTGCAAAGCAAATTTTATATACCAATCCTGCAAAGCTCTTTGGTCTCCCAAATTCATTTTTGGTGCATCCAAATGATACCAGAAAATCTGGCCAACGCCGGTGCCATCGGGACCAAGAGCAGGTGTAACACCGGGTGGTAAAAAACGCTGTGCATAATTTAATTTTTCGAGTACCCTTGTCCGTGCCCAATAAATATCCACATCATCATCAAATATTACATACACGAAACTCATCCCAAACATAGAAGTACCGCGGATATCTTTCACTTTGGGCAACCCCTGAAGATTACTGACTAAGGGATAGGTAACCTGGTCTTCCATAATTTGGGGACTTTGTCCGCTCCATTCTGTAAAAACAATCACTTCATTTTCGCTTAAATCAGGAATGGCATCAACAGGGTTTTTTTGCACCGCAAACAAACCCCAAACAAGGAAGCCAGCCGCGATGACCAAAACGATATAACGGTTTTTTAATGACCAGGAAATAATTTTTGAAATCATGTTAATAGTTAATAGTTAATAGTTATTGGTTATTGGTTATTAGTTATTAGTGAATAGTAATTAGCTATTCCCCATCACTCATTCTCGCCATCATTGAAACCTTTCCTCTATGCTGCCGCAGCCCATCATCTTAGTACCCAGGTAAGGATTTTTGATTTCCGTAATCTCGCTAAGCCACATTGCCCCATTATGATACATAGGGCAATTATCGCTGTATAAAGGAATGCCAGTTCCAAAGGCTTTCACGAGCGCATAAACATCTTTACTCATCACAAAAAAATGTTCCCTCTGACTATCAATTTTACTTTTTGAAATACTATCAGCCTCATTCTTTAAATTGACTTCAACGTTATCATATACTTCTTTTTGAGCTACAGCAAATGAATCCGACCGGTTGGCAAACAGGCTTTTATCAAAGATTTTCATTTCATTCTCTAATTGAAAAGATGCAGTGGCTGCAGTAACTTCATCTCCCTTAACCAAAGCGTTTTTTATAGTAAGATAATTCTGAACCACTGATTTCATAAAGGAAGAAATGCCTGGGTTAACATCAGTAAATGTTGGTGAAATGGTCTTCAGGTCATCGTCTATATTATCATTTGCCCTTATTGCTATTTCATTATCACGACTCATTTTGGCACTTTCGGCATTTGATGAAGAATTGCTTTTGCAGGAAATAATAACAACCATCGCGGCTACGAATGCAAGAACTGATTTTTTCATTTTTTAATTTTTTAATTTTTAGGTTGATTGGGTTATTATGTTAATTGGTTATCCCGATAACTATCGGAAAGTTTGTTCGTCCAATTTTCTTTTGAATTTATTTGAAGCCAACCTTAGTAGAAAAAAATATATCAATAGGTCACTGACCTTATTACCTTATTACCTTATTTCATTTTCATCTCAAAAAAATGTAGCAATTACTTTCCTGCATTAATGCCCAAATAAGGTAATAGGTTGTTGCATTACTAAATGACTTATTGCTAAGGTTTAAAAATTGGAATTACTATTAAATAGAATGATTGAAAATAACAGACATATAGAAATGCCAAAACCCGATGGTTTATTTACCGGGAAAATTGGGGAGAAAAAATTCTAAATTAGAAAAACGCAGTTACGCTGGTAGATGCTAATACCGCTACTTCCCGGAGGAGGATTGTTTACAGAAAATTTTCTGGCTAAGGATGAATGATGTAAATTATAATTGTCAGAGAAACCTATTGGAGAAACAAATGAAATTAATCTTTGAATATGGAAAGTAACCTCGGCCACATTCTGGGCATTTACTAATTTCACAAACCTTTGCTCATGTTGGCAACAGTCTGATTTGGTTACCACTTTTTTTGTCACAGGACATTTGCTGCATACTGGTATCTCATTTTTTACCATTTTATGAGCAACCCTTTCACCGTTGCAATAATAAAAGTTTATTGTTGCCCCCGTGGTGGTAGCAAAGTACAAAATAGCTAATATGGCAGCAAAGCACTTTTTCATAAAATGATAACAAAGGTAAAAATGTTTTTTAAAGTGTGGTCATAAATTATTCGTATCAAATCGGTATAGTCATGCTATTAAAAAAAGTATAATTATAATTTAAGTATCCTATATGATGCAATTCCTACCAAAACAAAAACAATAGCGCCTATTATTAAATCGGGAAGATTAGATGCTGTAAAATAAACCAATATACCCGCGACTATCACCCCCGCATTTGTTATAACGTCCGTCGAAGTGCATATAGTACTTGCCTTAATGTGGGCTTCCTTATTTTTTGATTTTTGCAACAAATAAAGTGTGAATGCATTGCCTAGCAAAGCAAGTATAGAAATTATAATCATCGTTTTGAAGTTTGGCGTTTCTTCAAAACCTAAAAATCTTCTGGCAACTTCTATAATGCCAGCTACTGCAAGTAGCATCTGCAAGTACCCACTTATTTTTGCAATTTTTCTCTTTTGAAACAAAGCTTTGCCTACAACAAATAATGCCAAACCGTAAACAACAGAGTCTGCCAACATATCCAAACTATCGGCTACGAGGCCCATTGAGCTGGATATAAAACCCGAAATCATTTCTACAAGAAAAAAGAAAAAGTTAATGGACAATACCTGCCAAAGTAATTTTCTTTGCTGCCCTGCTGTGTTAGAAAATAATACGGCTTCTTCCTCATCAACCTTTTGGGTTTTTATTAATGATGAATTGAAATGCAAACTATCAATTGCTGCTGTTATTGCCGATGCATCGCCTTCGTGCATCACATAAAGTTTTCGTTGAGGAATTTCGAAATTCAAAGCTTTGATGTTGTGCAAACCTTCTAACTTCATCCGGACTATGTTCTCTTCCGAAAGACAATCCATTTTTGCTATTTTGTATGTTGTCTTGTTCATAAAGTACATTAAAGATTTAAAATCCTTTTTTACATAGGGTCCTTAATTCCCTTTTTTATCAGCCACCAGTTGGTAGACAAAGCAGTTGCAAAACCCAGCAACATCGCTATTTGCATCATAAACCAAAACAAAGGCTCAGTAGTTGGGATCTTACGGTCAAATATTAAAAAGAAAGAAATCGCCATCCAGCCATACATTCCTATTTGCCATGAAGTAAGAGATAATGTATCCGCTTTTAAGGCTGCCTTCAATGCTTTGCGGGGTGAAAGATTTTTCATGGGCTTGATGGAATAATATTGAAAAATATCCCGATTACAAAGGCAAAAACATAATCTATCGTCCATGAACCCGCGAGGTTGCTTCCAAAAATTACAACGGGCACAAACAGCAAAAGTGTTTCGGCCAAAATATCACCAATGGTACAGCCGCTCCCACAATGCAATGCGTCAATGGACACACTTTGCCAGAAAGGCTTTTTATCATGTTTCATTGCAGGCTCATCGTCGGTATGCGAATGCATATCATCTTTTGCAGATGATTTTCGCCCGATTGTAAAATAAAACAGCAACGCAAATATACTTCCATATAAACCGGTTATCGGGTAAACAAAATTCATAATCATCATTTTTTGTTTATGGTCGGCTGTGATATCAATGGCAATTATGATGGCGCATACACCTCCTGTAATTAACGAAATAATTGAAATGATTTGCAACGTGTCCATTGGAATAATTATACCTAAAAAAATCAAATCAATTCCTCTGCCTTATAACCCACTTTTTCCAAAGTCTTTTTCACATCTTTTTCATCTACATTGTCCGATGAAACAGTCAAAATCTTCTTTGGGTCTTTTATATCAACTTCCCAATTCTTTTCTCCAAAAGTTTCATTTAATACAGGCGTTACTTTTGCGATGCAAGAGCCGCACATGATGTTTGTTTTATATTGCTTTGTTATCATTTTTATTGATTTTACATGGCGGTCTAACCACCGCTATTTTAATTTTATATATTTTAATCTTAAACTATTGCTCACCACACTTACTGAACTCAATGCCATAGCTGCTCCTGCAATCATTGGGTTTAATAAAAACCCGGTAAGCGGAAATAAAATCCCTGCTGCAATAGGAATTCCAATTACATTGTAAATAAATGCCCAAAACAAATTTTGGTGAATCACTTTCACGGTTTGTTTCGACAACTGAATAGCCTTGGGAATATGATTTAAGTCTGAGGAAATTAAAGTCATTTTCGCCACATCCATTGCTATATCAGTTCCTTTACCCATCGCAATACTTACATCCGCAAGCGCTAAGGCCTGGCTATCATTAATTCCATCGCCTACCATCGCAATTTTGTTTCCCTGCTGCTGCAATTCTTTTACGAAACCTGCTTTTGCACCAGGCAATACTTCTGCCTTAAAGTTTTTAATCCCAACGTTTTTGGCAACTGCGGCTGCAGTCTTTTCATTATCACCGGTAATCATATAAACTTCAATTCCCATTTGCTGCAATTGATGAACTGCTTCTTTAGAAGTGGGCTTTATTTTATCGGCAATAGCCACCGCAATCAATGCATCTTTTTCATCAGCAAACCAGATTACAGTAAACGAATCTTCAAGCCATATTTCTGTTTTACTTTTTAATTCATCCGGAATAAAGATTTTATTTTCCTGCATTAATTTATAACTGCCTGCAAAATATTTTTTATCATTGAAGATCGCTGAAACACCTGAACCGGTAAGACTTTCAAATTGATTAACCTTCTTCCTGGAAATATTTTTCGATTGGAAATACTGCGAGATAGCGTCTGCCAACGGATGCTCGGACTGAGATTCCAACGAAAATAAAATAGAAGATAATTCCTCAATATTCTCTTCTTTCTTCCAAACAATTTCCACCACCTTCGGCTTACCCTCTGTGATAGTCCCTGTTTTATCCAGTATAATGGCATTTATATTTTTTGCCTGTTCCAGGCTTTCCGCATCTCTTATCAGAATCCCGTTTTCTGCTCCCCGCCCAACACCCACCATAATCGCAGTAGGCGTAGCAAGGCCGAGTGCGCATGGACAGGCAATAACCAATACAGTTATCATTGCAAGCAACCCATAAGTAAGGCCGTTAACACCACCAAAAATATTCCAGACAATAAAAGAAGCAACAGCAATCGCTATCACCACCGGGATAAAAATTCCCGCAATTTTATCAGCCAATTTTTGAACAGGTGCTTTACTTCCCTGCGCTTCCTCCACCATCTTTATAATATGCGCCAGTAAAGTATCCGAGCCAACTTTAGTAGCCTCAAAAACAAAACTCCCTTTTTGATTGATGGTTCCTGCAAACACCATTGCATCTTTCTTTTTTTCAAGTGGCATTGGTTCGCCTGATATCATACTTTCATCTACAAAAGAATTCCCCGAAATTACCGTTCCATCAACCGGAATCTTATCACCAGGCTTTACCAAAAGCTGGTCGCCTTCATTTACTTGAGCAATCTTTATTACTATTTCAGAACCATCCTTATTAATTTTTACTACCGATTTTGGTTGAAGTCCAATTAATTTTTTAATCGCGGAAGAAGTATTTGATTTGGCTTTTTCTTCCATCATCTTTCCAAATAAAATAAAACTGATAATGACAGCAGCGGCTTCAAAATAAACATGAGCTTCCAATCCCCTGCTGGTCCAGAACTGTGGATATACAGTATTGAAAACACTGAACAAATAAGCGATTCCGGTACTCAACGCTACCAAAGTATCCATGTTGACAGAACGGTGCTTTGCTTGTTTAAAGGCACTGATAAAAAATTGTTTAGCAAAAATGAAAACTACCGGAGTAGCCAGCGCCCACATTATAACATTGGCGTAAGGAATGTTCATAAAAACCATTCCAATCAAAACGATAGGAACTGAAAAAATGATAGAAAGAATAGTACGTTTACGAAGTTTCTGATAATCGCTTTGTTTTTGTTTTTCTAATTCATCTGTTACCGTTTCATTGTTCTCAATGATTAAATCGTAGCCGGATGATTGAACCGATTTTTTGAAGTGTTGGATATCAGCAATATTTGGAGCATATTCTACAGATGCGGATGAATTTGCATAATTCACGGCTGCGTTAATGACACCAGGCTCTTCTTTTAATGTAGTTTCCACGCTTGCAGCACAGGAAGCGCAACTCATTCCTGTTACAGGAAAGGTTTTTTTAATGGTCATTACATCTTTGTCAACTTCGGACATTTTTCTTTCACTTTAGAAAGCAAAGTTCCGTTAATCATTTTTTGCGGGGTTATATCCTTTTGTGAAAGATGTATATTTTATTGTAAACTTAAGGTAGTGGTTGGATATTTTCAGATAACAAGAGGGAAAATTAAAATGAGCTTTTGATCCACAACGTAGCGGCATAAAAATCATTTTAAAAAAGACCCTTCAACCGAAATATAATGTACTATTAGAACAGGCTCGTAAAAGCAGATATAATAAAGAAATTAGGTAAAAAATGGATATGTGCCAATACAAACCAAAATTTACCGTGCTACATTTACAGCTCTTTTTTCCCTTATAACAGTAACTTTTATCTGGCCAGGGTACACCATTTCTGATTGAATTTTTTGTGCTATTTCAAAACTTAATTTATCACTCTCTCCATCACTCACCTTCTCTGCTTCTACAATTACTCTTAATTCGCGACCAGCTTGAATAGCATACGCTTTTTCAACTCCCTGGTATGCAAGCGCCAGGTTTTCAAGATCTTTGATACGTTGCAGATATTGTTGCATAATCTCACGGCGTGCACCAGGCCGGGCACCACTCATTGAATCGCATGCCTGCACTACCGGAGATATTACATATTGCATTTCTACCTCATCGTGATGTGCACCTATGGCATTACAAACTGCAGGATTTTCACCATATTTTTCTGCCAGTTTCATTCCAAGAAGAGCGTGACTTAATTCAGTTTCTTCATCAGGAACTTTACCTATATCATGCAGCAGGCCGGCTCTTTTAGCCAGTTTAGCGTTCATTCCTAACTCTGAGGCCATGATTCCGCAAAGGTTGGCGACTTCCCTGCTATGCATTAAAAGATTTTGGCCATAAGAAGAACGGAAACGCATTTTCCCCACGATTCTTACCAATTCTTTGTGAAGCCCGTGAATGCCTAATTCTATTACAGTTCTTTCTCCGATTTCTATAATCTGATCTTCAATCTGTTTTCTCGTTTTTTCAACAACTTCTTCAATGCGCGCAGGATGAATGCGGCCATCAGCAACTAATCTCTGTAAAGAAAGTCGTGCAATTTCCCTGCGAAGCGGATCAAAGCAGGAGAGAATTATAGCTTCAGGAGTGTCGTCCACGATGAGATCAACACCAGTTGCAGCTTCAATAGCACGAATATTTCTTCCTTCGCGGCCAATAATTGAACCTTTTATTTCATCACTCTCCAGGTTAAAAACAGTAATAGAGTTTTCTATCGCCTGTTCGGCAGCAGTACGTTGGATAGTTTGAATGATTATTTTGCGGGCTTCTTTATTGGCGCGTAATTTAGCTTCATCTACAATTTCCTGCTGTATGCTAATCGCTTGTGAATTGGCCTCGTTTTTTAAAGTCTCAATTAATTGAGCCTTGGCTTCTTCTGCTGTAAGACCTGATACTTTTTCAAGTCTTTTAATATGTTCTTCCTGGTGCTTTTCTAATTCGGTTCGTTTTATATTCACGACTTCAATCTGGCGATTGAGATTTTGCTTTATTGCCTCATTTTCCTTTAGGATTCTCTCTACACTTTGATCTTTTTGATTAATAGTTTGCTCTTTCTGTTTAATCCGGTTTTCTGCATCTGTTAACTTTTGATTTCGCTGAAGAGCTGCTTTTTCGTGTTCAGATTTTAATTGCACAAAATGTTCCTTTGCTTCCAGTTGCTTTTCTTTTTTAATGGTTTCAGCTTTTGCCTGTGCGTCGGAAATAATTTGTTGAGCTTGTTGTTCTGCAGTTTCTAAGAGTTGTTTTGTGTTTTTTGCAAATAATATTTTACCCAGTATGATGCCTGCAATTAGCGCTACGACACCCACTATTATGGGAATAAATTGTTCCATTGTTTTTTAATGATTTAAATCGGTTCATAATCTTTAGACCACTTTTTAGATACCAGTATGTTCAATACAAAACTGGGAATATACGAAGATAATAAATTTGTGAGGAAATGAATTGATTATAAAGAATTTAATCTGTAGAACCCAAAATCAGGCAGAAATAAATTCTAGAAGAAAGATATACTAAGCTTTTATTATTGGAAAGGCTATTGTAAAAATTTAAAAATAATATACATGGCAACAATAAGTGTAAACCAAAAAACAAAAGCCCATAAAATAATCGTCCCTTCTATTTTGGAAATCCTTTTTATTAGTTTTTTTTCAAGATTGACGGCATCAGCCTTTGTTGCAAAATTATCTTTCAATTCATTGCGCCAGCGATCAATTTCCTGCCTGGTTTCGTCTCCCTTTGCAACTATATTTTTATTGATTTCACTTTCAATATATTCCATTATTTCATCAGCCTCTTTTTCACCCAAGCGCCGCACTAAAAAATTTTTAATCTCTGAAGTAGAAATAGCTGATGGCTTTTCCATAAAAAGCTTTTATTATGATTTACGGTTTGTACTTCTTAATAATAATAGAGGCATTATGGCCTCCAAAACCAAAAGTATTGCTCAGAGCAGCATTTACTTCTCTTTCCTGAGCCTTATTAAAAGTGAAATTTAATTTTGGATCAAACGCAGGATCATCCGTGAAATGATTGATAGTAGGGGGTACAATACTTTTTGTTACTGCCAGTATGCAGGCAAGCGCTTCTATTACACCGGCAGCACCAAGACAGTGGCCAGTCATAGATTTTGTAGAGCTTATGTTCAAATGATGCGCACTTTCTCCAAAAACATCTAAAATTGCTTTGGTTTCGGCAATGTCGCCTAAAGGAGTGGAAGTGCCATGGACATTTATATAATCTATATCTTCCGGTTTCATATCTGCTTCCTTAAGAGCAGCATGCATTACGTTTTTAGCGCCTAGCCCATCAGGGTGAGGAGCGGTAATATGGTATGCATCTGCTGAAGCCCCGCCCCCCGCAATTTCACAATAAATTTTAGCACCTCTTGCTTTGGCGTGTTCCAATTCTTCAAGAATTAATAAGCCGGCTCCTTCGCCCATTACAAAACCATCCCTGTCTTTATCGAATGGCCGTGAAGCTGTTTTAGGGTCATCATTACGTTCACTTAAGGCTTTCATGGCATTAAATCCACCAACTCCTGATTCTGATATTACCGCTTCACTTCCTCCGGTAAGAATAATGTCAGCTTTGCCCAAACGAATGTTATCAAAAGCGTCTATAATAGCATTGGTACTGCTTGCACAAGCGCTTACGACCGCAAAATTAGGACCCCGAAAACCATAACGGATAGAGATTTGGCCTGCACCAATATCCAGTATCATTTTTGGAATAAAGAAAGGATTAAAGCGTGGTGTACCATCACCCCTGGCAAATTCCATAACATCATCCTGGAAGGTGGTAATACCCCCAATGCCACTCCCGAAAATAACACCTACTCTATCAGGATCCACATTTTCTTTTGTGATTCCTGCATCTTTTATAGCTTCATCACTAGCTATTAAGGCAAATTGAGCAAATCTGTCAAGTTTTCGTGCTTCTTTTCTTCCAAGATATTCGGTGGGATCAAAATCTTTAACCTCACAGGCAAACCTGGTTTTAAATTTCGTACAATCAAATTGTTGAATATAATCAGCGCCTGAAACACCATTGGTTAAACCTTCCCAATACTCAGGAACAGTTTTGCCCAATGGTGTAATGGCACCCAATCCGGTTACTACTACTCTTTTTAATTCCATAAGCTTACCTGCAAAGTTAAATAAGATAATTACTTAGCATGTTCCTCAAGGTATGCTACTGCCTGCCCCACAGTTGTAATGGTTTCGGCTTGTTCATCTGGAATGGAAATATTGAATTCCTTTTCAAATTCCATGATTAATTCTACGGTGTCCAAACTATCGGCACCTAAATCGTTAGTGAATGAAGCTTCCGGTGTTACTTCCGCTTCGTCAACTCCTAACTTGTCAACAATGATTTTTTTAACTCTTGTTGCAACGTCTTGCATGATTGTAAGGTTTAGTTAATATGGGCACAAAAATATACTTTTTGTGATAAAAAAAAATAATAACTATTTTAAAAGTAATTCTGCCAGCAAGTAACGTTATTTCTACTTAATATTTTAATTGGCTATTCAGCAATGATTTAAAATTATTTCCATATAATTTTCCCGATACAAGTCGCAAAAATTAAAAACATTTTCACTTTACTTTTAATCTAATTATAATAGATTCATTTAAAAACGTGTATTTCTTGTTATTTTTTTTGACAAATATTAAATGAAATATAAAACCTGTATATTTATTCTACCATTAATATAACTTTTCAGATTTGCATGTATGCCTATTAAACAAATAGATCACGGAACCAAAGAATATGAGCAAATGGTAAAATTACGTAATGACGTCTTACGTAAACCTTTGCATCTGATATTTGAAAAAGAAGAATTAGACCGGGAAAAGAACGATATTCTTATCGGAGCTTTTGAAGAAGATAAGATGCTGGGTTGCTGCCTGCTGACAAGGATGGATCATAATTGTGTGAGGCTTCGCCAGATGGCTGTTCAGAACAATTTGCAGGGAAAAGGCATCGGAGCCAGCATGATGAATTATGCTGAAAATATCGCCCGCGATAGCGGATACAAAAAAATGATTATGCATGCCCGCAAAACTGCCATTGGGTTTTACGAAAAACTGGGTTATTCTGTCGTAAGCAAAGAATTTACTGAAGTATCTATCCCACATTTTATAATGGAAAAAAGATTGCGCTTTTAGTAAAAATCAATTTCATAAATAATTTCGGTGAAGCAAATTCTAACAACCTTTGGAATGAAATTCCCGGTTTTATTAGTAACAGTAATGATTAGACGAATAAAATTTCTTATAGATTGTTGTTTATCTACCCAACAATTTTATTCTCTAAAGGTTTTATGGCTACAATACTAAATAGTTATCTTACAATTTTATCTCCTCATTGCTCTTGTCATAAAAATGGAACTCGGTAAGATGATAGTTGTTGTTGCCCCTGACTTTAATTTTTTGTTTAAATTTTAAACTCCATTTGAATCTCCTTGAAGAAAATCCTTTGGTAAGATAGGCGTGGAGTATTGGATGTACTTCAATGGTTAAACCCGAATGCTTTTGCATAATAAGATAACTCAGGTTTTTTTCTATCTCATCCTCGAGAACCAGGGTTGATGATATTTTTCCGGTACCCTCGCAACTTGGGCACACTTCCATTGTATTGATGTTTGTTTCGGGTTTCATGCGCTGGCGGGTGATTTGCATAAGGCCAAATTTGGTGATCGCCAATACTGCATGTTTTGCCCTGTCTTTTCGCATGAACAGATCCATTTGCTCAGCAAGTTTTTTCTTATTTTCAGGAAGTTTCATATCTATGAAATCAACTACTATGATTCCACCAATATCTCTTAATCTAAGTTGGCGCGATATTTCAGCAGCAGCTTCCAGATTGGTCTCAAAAGCATTTTGTTCCTGATTATTTCCTACACTTTTATATCCACTATTCACATCTATTACATGTAGCGCTTCGGTATGTTCAATAATAAGATAAGCGCCACTGGGAAGATTTACCGTTTTTCCGAATGATGCTTTAACCTGGCGGGTAATGCCGTATGAATCAAAGATAGGTGAACCATTGCTATGGAAAGAAAGTATGTCAGATTTTTCAGGTGCTATCCGTTGTAAATAAACTTTGGTATCGTTAAAAATATTTTTATCGTTTACTACAATTTTATTAAAATCTTCTGTTAGTAAATCCCGCAAAATGCTATTGGTCTTCCCTTCTTCGCTCATGATTCTGCATGGGGAAACCGCCCCTTTTAAATTATTCTGAATATTTTCCCAGGTATGGATCAATCCTAAAAGATCTTCATGGAGTTCAGTTGTATGTTTCCCTTCAGCAGCAGTGCGTACAATTACCCCAAAATTTTTCGGTTTGAATGCTTCTATTATTTTTTGTAATCTTTTTCTTTCTTCCGAAGAATGTATTTTCCGGGATACTGCAATGATGTCATTAAAAGGAGTGATTACAACATATCTTCCCGGTAAAGAGATTTCACAACTAAGACGAGGCCCTTTTGCAGCAATGGGCTCTTTTAAAATCTGGACAAGAATATGAGGTTTTCCGCTTAATACTTCAGCTATCTTTCCGGTTTTTACGATTTCCGGCTCCTCCACAAACGATCCAAAATCAATACCTGATTGAGAAGTATCGTTGATGGATAGTTTTGTAAATTTTAGAATGGAACGTATATAAGGGCTTAAATCTGAATAATGCAAAAAAGCATCCTTTTCAAACCCTACATCTATGAATGCAGCATTTAGCCCGGGAATTAATTTTTTTACCTTCCCTAAATACAAATCCCCTACCCCAAAACTCGAGTTGGCATTTTCATTATGCATTTCTACGAGCTTTTTATCCTCAAGTAAGGCTATTTCAACCGCCTGTGGGGCAGCATTTATTATAAGTTCCTTATTCAACTTAATATCTTTTAAATAGTTGCTTTAACTAAAAAGAAGGAAAGATAAGCCGGAATCATACCGGCATAAGAAAGTAAAAATAAGTAAATAATTACCCCTTTTTATGACGATTCTTTCTTAAACGCTTTTTACGCTTATGTGTGGCGATTTTATGGCGTTTTCTTTTTTTACCGCAAGGCATAAATAATTTTTTAATAATTTATAAAAAAAAGACAAATAAAAAATTCTTTGTCAATTGTTGCTTAATAATATACAACTAATGGTTTTGTACTTCTTTTATCCTTTCATCAACCTCCTTAGTGAATTCCGGGTTATTTACCAAATGCTTACTTTGTTCATACCATTTAACAGCGTTTTGTTTATCACCTTCAGCAGCATAAGCATCTGCCAGCCATGATACCGCTTCAAGATTGTGAGGATCAAAACTTACCACTTTGTTTAACCTCTCAATTGCCTTTTTATACTGATTAGATATTACACCTCCAATTCCCAAAACCAACTGAGCCTGCATATTGTTGGAATCTTTCTGTACCACCTGCAGCAGCTGTTGGATCCCCTTCATGGTTTGTTCCGGATTACCTATCATACCCTCGCCATATACATAACAACTTCCCAGCCCTACTTTTAAATTTTCATTCTCAGGATCTAATTGTAATGCCTTCTCAAAAAGAGTCGCAGCAGTTTGAGCTTCCCAGATCTTTTTGCCAGGGTTATCCTCCCTTTTCATGTTCTCTAAAATCAAACGGGCAGCAAAGGTGAGTTTTTTTTCTGAATT
This sequence comes from Hanamia sp., assembly GCA_035532615.1. Classification (GTDB taxonomy): domain Bacteria; phylum Bacteroidota; class Bacteroidia; order Chitinophagales; family Chitinophagaceae; genus Ginsengibacter. The sequence goes on along the minus strand of DATKQQ010000177.1, from coordinate 13,173 downwards.
ATCCAATTTTGCTGCTTCACTTAAATAGTATGCATAAGGAATAAATGAACCCACAGAATCCTTCCAAAAGTTGGCAAGGTTGGTATATTGATTTTCTGATTGGTTTTTGAGGTCTCCCCTGCTGATGTCATTTTCAATACTAGTAACATATAAAAGTTGTGAAGGAGAAAGTTTTTCTTTTTCAGCGATTAATGTATCCTTAATATTAAATTGGGGAGTTTCCGATTGTGTAAGTGCTGTAATTTCTTTTTTTACAGTTGTTGTTTTACCAAAGAAAAAAAGTATAAAAACCAATACAAGACCTGCAACTGCTAATATTATTCTTTTATTCAATTCTTATGTGTGGAGATTTTTTCCGGATGCAAAGTTACACCTTTCGTATTTATTAGGGAAGCTTCTTTTCTTTTATCTGTTGTACAAATTCTTTTGAAGGTTTAAATGCCGGAATATAATGTTCCGGAATTTCCACAGCCGTATTTTTTTTAATATTTCTTCCAATTTTGGCTGCTCTTTTTTTAGTAATAAAGCTTCCAAACCCTCTGATATAAATATTCTCTCCTTCACCAAGAGTTTGTTTTACTTCGGTAAAAAAATTTTCAAGTGTAACCAGAACATCAACTTTGGGAATACCCGTTTTTTCCGATATCCGGTTAATTAAATCAGCTTTTCTCATTTTAAAATTTTTTAAATTATAGTAAAATTAAAATATGTATTTTAAGATGTTACAACCAGGTATGACAAATTTAGTAATCTTTATTGTAAAATCCTTATCCCGGGTCTAATATTATTTCAGTTTTTTTTTCAATGTGTGGCATGTACTACATTTGCCTAAAATTGAATGGCCGATTTTGCCAATATATCAAGCAAAGAATTCATCACGGTTACTTTTACGCTTTTTGCTGTAATAGATATTTTGGGATCCATTCCCATTTTGGTTTCTTTGAAAGATAAAATGGGTGGTACTATTCGTTCTACCCAGGCCACTATTGCTTCAGGGGCATTTATGATTTTATTTTTGTTTTTAGGGCAACCTTTTCTGAATCTTTTGGGACTTGATGTGCAATCATTTGCGGTAGCTGGAAGTATTGTGATTTTTATAATCGGACTTGAAATGATTTTAGGTCTTGATTTTTTTAAACAAGAGAATAATCCTAAGACAGGAAGTGTTGTCCCTATTGCTTTTCCGCTTATTGCGGGTTCGGGAACCCTTACTACCATTATGTCGCTGAAGGCAGATTATCACGATATTAATATTTTATTTGGCATCCTTGTAAATTGTATAGTGATTTTTTTAGTGCTGAGATCCCTGAATTGGGTAGAGAAAGTGTTAGGGCCAAGTGGATTGATTGTAGTTAGAAAATTTTTTGGTGTTATTTTGCTGGCAATTGCCGTTAAAATATTTGGAAGTAATATTGCAGCTTTTGGGAAATGAAGAATTGAAAATTGAAAATTATAAGGCCTCGTAGTACAATGGATAGTATAAGAGTTTCCGAAGCTCCAGATACAGGTTCGATTCCTGTCGAGGCTACTAAAATTGAATAATGAATGGTTGGAAATAAATATTTCATATCCCTCTTTATTTATTCCCCGTCAACTATTTATAAGATAATAATCCTCTCATCCTTTTATATTTTCTTTATTTTCATTTTTAAAAGAATCATTCACGATAAAAAATAACAAATTATGTGGTGGATATTTGCCTTACTTGCAGCCTTATTTGCTTCGCTCACAGCCATTTTTGCCAAGTTAGGAGTCAGAGGGGTGGACTCAGACCTGGCAACTGCTATAAGAACAGTGGTCATTTTAATTATTGTCTGGGGTATCGCATTTTTCAGGGGAAGCACTTCCACCATGAATACTCTTACCAAACAAAATATTTTATTTTTATGTTTATCCGGTATGGCAACAGGACTTTCATGGATATTTTATTTTAGAGCATTACAGTTGGGGAGGGTTTCGCAGGTAGCTCCTGTAGATAAAATGAGTGTTGCATTTACATTGATTCTAGCCTTTGTTTTTTTGGGTGAGCCAATGAATATAAAAACTATTGTTGGGGCTATGCTGATTATCGGCGGAACATTAGTATTAATTTTTTAAAATCTAAATCGTTAAATTTTTAGAATAACCCATAATCTAAAACGCGGCGCAAATATTTTTTGTCCTGGATGATCCAGGTTACTTCATAGCTGCCACTATTATTTTTACAAAAAAGATATAGATAAATGTAATGCCCGTCTTTTGAAAGGTAAATTGCGTCTGTAGTACGTTCTACGCCATTGCTGGTATAGGTAAAATGCAGATTGTAAAGATCAGAATAAGCAATTTTTGGGATTAAAACCGGAATATTGTCAACAATTACAGAAACTTCGCTGATGTATGTTTTGGGAACATTCCCATAATCACCATAATATGTCCCTCTGTCTATCCTTACTAAGTATTTATCATCATAATAAAGTTTATGCTTTGCCGGATCAAACGGTGCAATTTTTATTTTGGCTTTTATTCCATCTCCATCAAAAGTTATTGAGTCATTGCTCAGCGTAGAATAATTTATTTTTTGCAATGGAAGAGCCCCCACACTTTCACTGGCACCAGTTAAAGTAAAAGTTGCCAGGTCTGCGCGAATACCTGGATAGTGAAATCTGGTAAATGATTCTGTTTTTCTTCGTGTATCGGGCATGTCATCATCCTGTGCTTTGCAAAAGGTTGAAAACAAAATTGCTGATAAAAATATATAGGCTTTTAAAACTTTCATTTCCTGATAGTTACTTTATTGAAAACATTCCTAAACTCATACTTCATAACCAGGAATCGCATACCCGACGAATTTAATTTGCTTGCGGGTATCCTTTTGCGATCCAATCGGTTTTAATATTATGCGGTAAATCAAGCAAATGAAAATTTGTGAATTTCATTTCTTTCAAAACTGATATTGCCGGGCGCACATCCGGGCAATGATCAAAGGGGCAACAACCGCAATAAATAACGATATTAGTTCCCCTTGGAACTTTCTCAAGCGCTACTTTAAATCTCTCCAAATTTTTTGCATCTTTAGTCATTCCCATGTCAATAGAATGTGGGATAACCACGCCTGGACCTACACAATAAATGATAGGAATATCTTTATTGTCTTTTAGCGTTTGAGCTAAAGCAGCAGGTTCTATCAATTGATCTTTTGTCCAGTTATCAGGTTGCTGCGCTTTGCATTGTTGAAAGCTCAAAGCAATCAAAACAAAGAAAAAATAAGAAAATATTTTTTTTGCTTTCATAAAATGATTTTGATCAAAAGTAAAAATAAAATAGACCCTTGTCAAGGAAATTAACTTTTATTTGATATTCAGAAGAATTTTTTTTAATTAACCGTTGTATCCAAAACAACCCTGGTTTCTTCTTTTGCTTTCTTTTTAAAATACCTCCTGAATAAAAAATTATGCTGCAATGCTTCCAGATCCTCATCTAATTTTTTGCTGGCCGATTGTAAATTCTGTAAGGTAATTTTTATTCCGGTAGCGGTTTTCTCATCACCTATGAGCATTCCGGCCGGGGCATTTTTATTTTTTAACCCATTGTTCAAAGTAGCAGTAGTTGATTGCAAATTACTCATTACCTCCTTCGATTGATCCGCAACATTCTGTAATTGTGAAACTGTTTCACGTAACTTACTAAATATAACGGTATCGGTGACCAGATCATTTGCCAGGTTGCCTTTATCATTGAGTTTGGAGGTATAAGCGGTAACATTTGCTGAAAGTTTTTCAAGGTTAGCTGATGCTTTTTGTATGGTAAGAACCGTTTTATTTAAGTTATCTGACAATTCATCGGAAGTAAGGAGCTTGCCTATTGATCCCTTTCCCTGGGCGATTGAGCCAGTGATCACTTTAAGATCGTTTGTGATGGCAAGAATATTATCATTATTTTTAGAAAGAGTATGCATCATCGCATCGGTACTTAGTATGGTATCATTGGCAAGTATATCACCATTTTCTATTTGTGGCGAACCGGATGTGCCGCCATAAATTTCTATTATTTTATTTCCTATCAATCCATCGGTACTTAATTTCGTCCTTGAATCTTTATGAATATAACGTGCCGATTTTTCCTCAATATGCATATCCACTTCTACTTTGCTATTACCTATCAGGTTTACCTTTTGAATGGTACCCACTTTAACCCCCGAAAACCAAATATTATTTCCTTTCTGTAATCCATTTACATTTTCAAAGAAAGATTTTATACTAATAAAATCACCAAATGACTTCTTTTGCGACCCAAGCGTGAGTACAGTAATAATAAAAATAGCTAGCCCGAGGAAAATGAATATTCCCACGATTACTGCTCTTCTGCTTCCTGTTGATCTCATAATTAATGTATAAAATTGTATTTATAAAAATTTTGTATCACCTCATCTTCACTGCTGAAAACTTCATCAAATGTACCTTGCTTTATAAATTTTCCATCATATAACATTGCCACTTTGTCTCCTGTGGTTTTTGCGCAGGTAAGATCATGAGTAATAATAATTGAGGTGGTATTAAATTTATGCTTTACATGATTGATAAGATTATTAATTTCAATACTGGTAATAGGATCAAGACCGGAAGTAGGTTCATCATACAACATAATCTGTGGCCGCAAAATCAGTGTGCGTGCAATACCTACCCTCTTTCTCTGGCCACCCGACAATTCAGATGGCATTTGATTCAAAGTTTGCAACAAGCCTACGTCATCTAAAACAGATTCAATCTGAAATCTGACTTCTTTTCTTGATAAATTTTTAGAATGCCTTACTAAGGGAAAAGCGAGATTTTCTTTTATCGTCATGCTATCATATAAAGCGCTGTTCTGAAATGAAAAACCAATCTGTAACCTAAACTCCTGCAATTCCTTATCATTTAATAAATCTACTTCTTTCCCTAACACAATTACAGTGCCGCTATCCGGTTTTAATAAGCCGCAAATAATTTTTATAAGTACCGATTTGCCTGTCCCTGATCTGCCTAAAACTACTACATTCTCCTTATTATGTACCTCCAGGTTTACGCCTTCCAATACATGATTGTCTCCAAATGATTTATACAAATCTTTTATAGAAATGATTACTTCATTTAGATCGTTATACGGATTTTCATTTTGCATTTATTATCTGATACTATTAGTTATTTGAACAATAAGAATCTCTTCTATAAATATTAAAAACATAGAAAGCACAACCGATGAGTTGGCCGCTTTGCCTACGCCTTCCGTTCCGTTTTTGGCATGAAAGCCTTTGTAACACCCTACAATACCAATTGTAAATCCATATACAATACTCTTAAACAGCGAAGCAAAAATATCCAGGAACGAAATTTTTTCGAATGCCTGCTGAAAAAAAGTGATAAAACTGGTCGCTTCATTTTGATGCACATTAAGAAAAGCCCCCATCATCCCTACAAAACCCGTAAAACACATGAGCATGGGTATCATCAACGTGGTAGCCAAAACCCTGCTAACCACTAAGAATTTGAAAGGATTGGTTGATGAAACTTCCATTGCATCTATCTGTTCTGTCACCTTCATTGAACCTAATTCGGCAGCAATATTAGATCCTACTTTCCCTGCACAGATCAATGCAGTTACCAACGGGGCCAAGGCTCGTATAATTGCAATGGCTACAAGGCTTGGGAGCCATGAAGTAGCCCCGAATTCGGATAAAGAAGGACGTGATTGTTTCGTGAAAACAAGTCCTGTTATAAAGCCGGTAAGTGTAATTAAAAAAAGCGATTTATATCCTACCTCATAGCATTGTTTAATGATTTCTTTAAATTCATAAGGAGGAGTAAATAACTCTTTAAAAAACCTGCCGATAAATTGAAAAGCGGAATAAATATCAATAAAAAAATTATCTATTTTTTTTGAGATTAATTTTCTTTCAACCGGTTTTAAATTCATCATGCCTTATTATAGATTTTCTTATTGCGAAGCAAAGATGACGCCTGAAAATTAAAAACCGGCATATTTTTTATAAAAAAAGTAGTGGAGAATAGAAAACGAAATAAATAAATTTGAAAAAAAAAGAAACTTTTTGATAATTGAAAATTAAATATTCAAATTAAAATCCTATTTTCAATAAAAAATCAAAGACATGACTCTTTTTGGATTTCTCATACTTTTATTAATAGCAGCCATTTGCGGAGGTATCGGCCAATCGCTTGCGGGTTACGACCTTGGGGGATGTTTGGTTTCTATTGTTGTTGGATTTATTGGCGCCTATATTGGTTTGTGGGTAGCCGGAAAAATGGGATTACCACATTTCTTTACCGTAAATGTGCAAGGGAAACCATTCCCAATAATTTGGGCAATAATAGGCTCTGCAATATTTACATTTATTATTGCCTTGCTAAGAAGAGCATTTACAGGAAGCAGATAATATCAAATCTACTCTTCGTCTTTCCCGGATTTATCAAAATCAAGTACAACAGAATTTATACAATACCGTAAGCCGGTTGGAAGGGGTCCGTCTTCAAATACATGACCAAGATGCGAATGGCATTTCCCGCATTCCACCTCAGTTCGTTTCATTCCAAAAGAATTATCGGGAAGATAAATAAGACTTTCTTTAGTGATTGGTTCAAAAAAACTTGGCCATCCGCAACTGCTGTTGAACTTCCCGTTGCTTCTGAAAAGAGGGTTTCCACATACAGCACATTTATAAGTCCCCACCTCATTATGTTGATAATATTTCCCGCTTCCGGGCCTTTCGGTTCCTTTTTCACGCGCTATATGATATACTTCCTTTGGCAAAATTCTTTTCCATTCTTCATTGCTTCTTTTAATTTCATTTTTATCTTCTTTTGGAAAAATGGATTTTTTTTCATCTCTGTCCATAGTGTTTTGCTTTAGTTTGAAAAGTTGGTTAATCTGTATTTGTAAAATTACGTAATGATAATTTCATGGATTGCTAAAAAAAGTTTTTCGTCGTATCGCCCGATTTTTAAATTCCATCCATTATATTTGATGCTCACAAGGATTTTAAAAGCCAATGTTCAATCTCATATTATTTGGCCCACCGGGCAGCGGAAAGGGAACGCAGTCAGAAAAACTGATTGCAAAATATCATTTGAAACACCTCTCTACAGGTGATTTACTAAGAAGTGAGATTTCACTGAAAACATCATTAGGTTTAGAGGCCAAGAAATATATGGATAAGGGCAGTTTAGTACCGGATGAAGTTGTAATTGGAATGATAAATGAGGCGCTCGATCATAATCATGAAGTTGCAGGTTTTTTATTTGATGGATTCCCCCGTACTGATATTCAGGCGAAAAAATTAGATGAATTATTAAGGAAGAAAAATACTTGCATAGATGTGATGCTGGCACTTGATGTGAGCGAAGAAGAACTGATAAAACGTCTCGAGAAGCGAGGCCAGACAAGTGGCCGTTCCGATGACAGCAATGAACAGGTAATAAGAGCGCGCATCATCGAATACCATAAAAAAACTGCGGCGGTTGCTGACTATTATCAAAAGGAAAACAAAGTAATCATGATAAAAGGCGAAGGAAGCGTTGAAGAAATTTTCAAAAGGCTTTCCAAAGAAATTGACCGCCTTATGAAACAGCGCAATTGTTGATATTTCTTATTTTATTTTTCTAATGATAAAAGTTAAAGAAGAATTTCTTAAGGATAGTTTTATTCCATTACTGCAGAAATTGCATGCAGATGATAAGGCGAAATGGGGTATTATGACTGCACAGCAGATGGTTGAACATTTTGCAGATGCGGTAAAAAATGCGAGTGGAAAATTAGTTTTACCCACGTTAAACGACGGAGAAAAATTGCAGAAATCCAGGGCATTTTTAATGAGTGAAAAGCCCTTTGCAAAAAATATTGATAATCCATATATTCCCAGGGAAGGAATACCCCACCGCCAACCTGATTTACAATCTGCCATTAATAAATTACAAAAAGAAATGGATCATTTCTTTCTAATTTTTGAAAAAAATCCTGATCTGAAAACAGGAAATGCCTTCTTTGGCCAGCTTGATTATAATATGAATATTCAATTATTGCATAAACATGCGATGCACCATTTAAGGCAGTTTGGATTGGTAGAATAATTTTGCCTCCTACCCTATAATAATTCTACCAATTATCTTATTCCTTTAAACTCTAATGTTTCAGATTAATAGATTATTTTCAAATAACTTTGATTAAAAATCCTTACTGAATGAAGCTTGGAAATTATGTTTTAGGTAAATGGATCGAAGGCAATGGTGAAGGTCAACAATTATACAATGCAGTAAACGGCGATGCGATTGCAACCATAACTACCCAAGGTTTGGACTTTGCTTCTATTCTTGATTACGGGAAAAAAAAAGGAAGCCCTGCTTTGAGAAAAATGACTTTCCAGGAAAGAGGAAGAATGTTGAGAGCATTGGCACTTCATCTTTTGGAACAAAAAGAAAAATTTTATCAGCTTAGCTTTAAAACGGGCGCCACCCGCGCTGATAGCTGGGTGGATATTGAAGGTGGAATAGGGAATTTATTTTCCAATGCTTCTTTAAGAAGAAAGTTGCCTAACGAGATTTTCGCATTGGATGGAGAAAATATTGGATTGAGCAAAGGGGGTACGTTTGCTGCACAACATATTTTATTACCCAAAGAAGGAGTAGTAATCCACATTAACGCCTTTAATTTCCCGGTGTGGGGAATGCTGGAAAAAATTGCAGTGAATTTATTAGCTGGTGTAGCTGCAGTGGTAAAACCGGCATCTATCACTTCATATTTAACGGAAGCAGTTGTAAGAGAAATTATTGCTTCAAAAATTTTACCTGAGGGCGCGCTGCAATTGATTTGTGGAAGCGCAGGCGATATGCTCGACCATGTTACTTCGCAGGATGTGATTACATTTACGGGGTCAGCAACGACAGGATTAATGCTGAAATCCAATCCGAATGTGCTCCGAGAAAATGTGCCGTTTAATTTAGAAGCAGATTCTTTGAACTCCATTGTTCTGGGCGATGAGGTAACTCCTGAAATGCCTGAATGGGATATTTTTATAAAAGAAATACGAAAAGAAATGACTTCCAAATGCGGACAGAAATGTACTGCTATCCGCAGGATTTTTGTTCCTGAAAATAAAATGGAAGATATGTGGAAATCAATAAGCAAATCTTTGTCTCAAACCATAATCGGGAATCCTGAAAATGAAAAAGTAAAAATGGGTTCTCTCGCCGGGCAATCACAAAAGAAAGAAGTGTTGGAGCAGGTTCAAAAATTACTGGCTTCTTCTCAAATAATCTATGGAAGTCTTGACAGTGTTGAATTGATTGATGCGGATGATAAAAAAGGAGCTTTTATGAGTCCGTTACTTTTGAAAAATGAACATCCATTTGCAAGTGATGAAACCCATACAATAGAAGCTTTCGGCCCTGTGAGTACTATCATGCCTTATAAAAATATAGAGGAAGCAATTGCGCTTTCTAAATTGGGCAAAGGAAGTTTATGCAGTTCAGTGGTAACATCCAACGAAGAATTTGCAAAAGAATTTGTATTAGGTGCCGGCACATTTCACGGAAGAATACTCGTGCTCAACAGAGATTGCTCAAAAGAAAGTACCGGACATGGTTCGCCTTTGCCAATGCTGATTCATGGAGGGCCGGGACGCGCCGGCGGCGGCGAAGAAATGGGTGGTTTAAGAGGAATAAAACATTATATGCAAAGAGTAGCTGTGCAAAGTTCTCCAACAATGCTAACGGCAATTACTAATGTCTATCAATCTGGCGCAAAGGGTAAAACAGATACCATTCATCCATTTAAAAAATATTTTGAAGAATTAAAAATCGGGGATCAGTTAATAACTGAAAAAAGGGAAATAACGTCTGAAGATATAGACAAGTTTGCTGATTTAAGTGGAGATCATTTTTACGCTCACATTAAAACGACAGATTTCACAGATACGATGTTTGAAAAACAGGTAGCTCATGGTTATTTTATTATGAGTGCGGCGGCGGGTTTGTTTGTAGATAGTTACGAAAAAAATCCTGTTTTATTAAACTACGGAATAGAAGAATTACGTTTTACAAAGCCTGTTTATCCGGGAACAGAAATTTATATTAAATTGACCTGCAAAGAAAAAATTGAACAGGAATTAAAAGAGATTACTCCTGAAACTTTGCATGTAAATGGAATTGATATTCCAAAAGGGATTGTAAAATGGTATGTGGAGATTTTAGACAAAACGGAAACGCCTTTGATAGGCGTGGGTACGATACTTACTATGGTAAGAAAAAGAATTAAATAAGGAATTATAAATAATTAATAATAAATCATAAAGAATATGGAAGGATACGTAAAATCTCACACAGAACACGGAATTACCACTATTGAATTTTTTCATCCGCAGAGTAATTCACTTCCCCTAAAAATGCTGGATGCGTTGACTCAGGAAATACATTATGCCGGCACACACGACTCAAAAGTTATTGTTTTAAAAAGTGAGGGCATCGGTGCTTTTTGTGCAGGTGCCAGCTTTGATGAATTGATAGCAGTCAAAAATGAAAAAGAAGGAATGGAATTTTTCTTAGGGTTTGCTAATGTAATTAATGAGATGAGGAAATGCTCCAAATTAATAATTGGTCGTATCCATGGCAAATGTGTAGGTGGAGGTGTAGGATTGGCTGCTGCTGTGGATTATGCGATTGCGGTGAAGGAGGCAGAAGTAAAATTAAGTGAGCTTTCTATAGGTATGGCCCCATTTGTAGTAGGCCCTGCCATAAAAAGAAAAATAGGTGCTTCTGCATTTAGTCAGCTCGCTATTGATACCACACTTTGGAGAAATGCCGATTGGGCTAAACAAAAAGCTTTGTTTGCAGAAGTACATCAATCGGTTCACGATATGGATGAATCTGTAGATCGTCTTGCCAGTTCCCTGGCACATTTCAATCCTGAAGCCATGGCAGAAATGAAGAAAATGTTTTGGCACGGAACAGAAGACTGGGACTCTCTTTTAAAACAAAGAGCTGCTATTAGCGGACGATTGATATTGAGCGATTTTACGAAAAAAGCTATTGAGTCTTTTAAAGAAAAAGTAAAAGCAAGAAGAAATAGATAATAGAAGTATCTGAATAAAATTTTATTCAAATTCACGCACTACCATCCGAAAGTCAAAAAAGGTAAATAGCCCATATTACCTTTGAGGTGACAAAACTTCATAAATATATGGGACTATTTACGCGCAATAAAAGTAATAAGACTCCAATCATAAAACAAATTTTAGAACTTATCCCAGTTTCTATTTTGAAAAGCAGCATCGAAAAACACGAGGGCGATAAATTCTGTAGTAAGTATAAGACTTACGACCATTTGGTGTCTCAAATGTTCGGACAGCTGAATAAATGCCAAACCTTAACCGATATAAGTACCGCCATTGCTGTAAACACCACCTTCATTGCCGATCTGGGATTGAAACAAAGCCCTGCCCGAAGTACCATGAGCGATGGCAATGCAAAACGGAACTGGAAAATGTTTGAAACCGTGTACTACAAGCTACTTTCTCATTACAAAACTATTCTGCTAAGGCACGGTAAAAGCATGGATATAGAAGAGATAAAAGGCAAAGTAGTGAAGATAATAGATAGCAGCACTATCAGCCTGCGCTTGAGTTTATTCGAGTGGGCAAAATTCCGGACAGCTAAAGGAGGTATAAAGATACATACCTGTTTAGACCATGCACTCATGCTTCCGGATTTGGTCAATATTAGCGAAGCTGCCGTACACGATAAGCGAGGTCATCCGCAAACCGTATTTGCGCCGGGAACCATTATCGTAGAAGACAAAGGTTATTTTGATTTTAGCTTAATGATGCAACGAATCAATGCTGAAAACGTATTTGTAACCCGGATAAAAGACAATACCGTATATGAGAGCATCTGTGAAAAAGAGTTACCTGCTGATAAAGATCAACATATACTTAAAGATGAACTGATCCGGCTTACGGGTATAAGAGCTGCAAAGGTAGAAATAGACCAGGTAATCTTGCGCCGTATAGTGGTATATGACAGTGAAAAGGATGTTCAGTTAGAACTCATTACTCAGGAATTGAAATGGGCTGCATCCACTGTTGCTGCCTTATACAAAGCCAGATGGGATGTGGAAATATTTTTTAAACAATTGAAGCAGAATTTGCTGGTAAAAACATTTACAGGTACCAGTGAAAATGCTGTAAAGTCCCAGATTTATATAGCTCTCATCACCTATCTGTTATTGGAATTAATAAAACGTTGTATCGCAAAGGGAGCCCAGGCTTTCAGTAATCTGTGCGAAAAAATACGTTTTTGTTTAACCTATTACCATAGCCTTGATTATGTGTGTAATCAAATAAAGGAAGGCGCAGTAAAAGCCAGAGGAAAACCCAATAAGCCAAATCGGCAGAAATCTTTTAGCTTTTGATGAGGGACTTTTTTTCTAAAAAATGAAACTGAATTGCAGTAAAATCAATACTTTCATGCTGCTAAATCAACCTTTTTAAAAAAAGTTCGGATGATAGTGAAATTCACGATTTAAAACTAAGATTCTTTCCAATTGAGTAAAGCCGGGAAATAATTATATTTGTTTTAATATTATTTCAACATTTTAAAATTCATTATTATGCAATGGCAAGGTAGAAGAGAAAGCAGCAATGTTGATGATCGACGTGGAGTTTCAGGAGGTGGACTGGCAATAGGTGGTGGCGTAATTGGTGTTATATTTATACTTGTTAAATTTTTATTGGGCGATGGTAATGTCAACGATTTAAATCAATTAGTGCAACAACCACAGCAACAGCAAACAGAAATGACTGCAGATCAAAAGTGGTTTCAGGTTTGAATCCTGACGGGGTCACAAGACTATACTGATAATCAATGTATTGTGATTAATATTTGCAGTATGATTGACAGTTTTACAAAAAAGTACTTTATCTTTGGACCGATTTTTATCAAAGATTTGAACATCTTAAACCCGGTAATTATTTATCGGGTTTTTCATTCCAAAAGAAGTATTAGAGTAGGTCTATTCTTGAGATTGATTTGGAACTTCGTTAAGATTATTGTTGATATCATGCGTAACTAATTTTTTAAGTTTAAATTCTTCAAGGTAAACTCTAAGTTGTCTTTTAAATTCTTCCCTTGGTTGGTCGAGTTGTGCGCACTTGCC
>DATKQQ010000176.1:0-7981 GCA_035532615.1 Hanamia sp. | reverse complement strand
TACATCATCATTGTAGTAAAGAAAGATTACAAGGGTATTTGGATGAATACCACTATAGATATAATCGGAGAAATAATATGGACACAATTTTTCACAAACTGATTGAAAGAATGGTAAAAAATAATCCAAAGAGAATTGGTGACAAAAAATAAAAATTTGGGCGGCCTAAGCGTATATACCTATTTTTTTATTCTCATAAAAGAACTTTTTTTATTTTGTTAACTGAAAAAAAAATCATTTCGACTATATTGCACCCTTATTAAATTTTGAATTATTTATGGAGTATAAAAAATTAGTTTCTGTTACATGATTACCAGTAAGCGTTACAGAACTGGCATCTTTTATTTCAAGATAATCTCTGTCTATTTCCGTAGTACCATCTTCACACACTGCTTTCATTCTTGCCTCATATCTCAATTGACCTTTAATAGCAAGGTAATCGGCGGATTTACCGGTAAGCACAAGAATATTATTTCCGGAAGCACTCATGTGAAAATAATCAGTAGCATAATTAGAATGATCCTGGTTTCTAACTGCTCTTAAGGTTGCGCTAAAAGAAATTTTCTTTTTTTGATCGGCTGTTATCCTCACAACAATTACCTTGAGCAGTATAGTAGGCCACGGCTGAAACGATATGAGTAACTTTGCAGAAGTTTCAATTGACATTTGTCGTTTCAACTTATTCACATGCAACCCACCGAATGCGATACACGAATTCAACAAGAACTTGTAAATAGTATTATACATGGCTTTGGGATTATTTTTGGAATTATAAGTATTCCCATTCTGATAGCCTTCGCCATAAAAAGTAATAATACACTGGGTGTCATCGGTGCAGCAATTTATGGATTTTGTTTTTTGCAACTCTTTACTTTTTCCACACTTTACCACGGATTTCAACATCCACAAGTAAAGCGTGTTTTTGAAATTCTTGACCACATCAGTATTTATTTCCTGATAGCTGGCACCTACACGCCGTTTTTGTTAATTTATATGAACAATACTTTTGGCATTACGTTGCTGATAGTGTTGTGGGGACTGACTGCATTCGGAATTGTTTTTAAGATTTTTTTTACCGGTAAATGGAATATTATTTCAACGATTGTTTACATAGCAATGGGATGTATCCTGGTGGTAGGCGGCCGTACGTTTTTTGTCAATATTCCCAGCGATGTAATGATAATGATTATTACAGGAGGCCTGCTGTATCTTTTAGGCGTTATTTTTTACCTGTGGGAAAAATATCCTTACAATCATGCAGTCTGGCACTTCTTTGTGCTAGCCGCTGCTGTTTGTCATTATGTGGCTATTTTGTTGGCGATGTAAACGAAGTAATCAAATCCCCAAAAAATAGGTAACACGATAACGAAATATCATTTTTTTACGGAAAAGATTTATTGGCCAAAATTTCTTTTCTGTCAATTTGAATCGCCATATAATTAGTCATTTGTGCTGCGCTGGAGCTTCCCGGGCATGAATAAATAAGAGGTTTCATCATTTTTGTTCTATCAATTTTGATGTGTATTCAAGGGGATTCTGTTTCATTGGACTAACCAAATACAGGGCTTCCAATTCTAACTCAGCCCTGTCTAAATGAGCATTGAAATCTTCAATACTTTCTTCAGAAAATTCATTGCAAAGCCGAACAATTTTCCGGTAATAATTTATGCCGGTAAGAAGCTGGTTGTAAAAACTTAAAAAGTATTTTTCTCTTTTAGTATCCATATTATCAGATTCATCGAAAATCTGTTCTTTTAAATAATTGATATAAATGAACAGCTCATTGATGAAGACGTGCGGCCTGCTCTTATCCATTAAAATATTGGTTCTTCCGTAAATGTGATCTGTCATTTCCCGGAGCGAAACTGCTTTTGAGAAATAAGCAATGTTAGGCCCGGGGCAAATAGTAACGGCCGGAAGGTTTTTTAGAAATAACTGCTCATACTTAATCGCCGCGGGATTACTTAGCCCAACACATAAACACTCTTTGTCCAATACTATTTTTAATTCACGTTCGTATTTTTCTGCAGGTAGATTCAATGATTGCAATTGATTTATTTTCAGCTTTTGATATTTAGCAGACGCGGTACAGATTGGAATTTCCGTGAATTCTGTATTACTAACTAAATGCTTTTCTGTACAAGGGCTTCCGGGAATTCCTTTTTCTATTCTTTTCTTTTTTTCAAGATCGGAACTGGTACCTTTTAAATAATGAAATGGAACGCCTAAGGGTGAATTTTTACTTAAAAACAAATCAGGCTTTTTTGCTTTTCGTAATAATCCTAAAGTAGGCTCGTCTACCGTAGTGGCTTCAGGAACTAGTAAAAAGGGAGTACCCCAACCGGTATTATCAATGCCATAATAATTATGCAACAATTCACATTCTTCGTAAGTTCCTATTCCACCCTGTGCAGATATTTTTATCGGATGTGGTTGGCTAAATGTAGCAAAAGATTTTGCTTCTAAAGCCTTGTTGTATGTGTCGAACAAAATCGAACTTAGTTCATTTCGTTTTGTTTTAAATTCTTCCAGTATGGGGCCCATCAAATATCCCTCAGTAGCAAATGCATGCCCACTGCAATTCAAGCCGGACTCAATCCTAAATTCACTGACCCATATTCCTTTCTTTCCAAGGTATTTTCCCTGTATCAACGCAGAGCGGTAATCACTTACTTTGATTGTAATCTTCTTTTCAAATTGCCCCTCCCCTTTAGCATCAAACTCTCTAAGCTTTTCGAGATAATTATATAAACGCGGATTCATTCCGGCGGAAAAAACAACGGAAGAATTTTTGAGGTCGCTTTTTGCATAGCCTCTTAAAGCCGCTAGCGCATCTGAGCCATCCTCTATTAAAACACCCTCTTTTGTATAATTGTTTTTATCCAGCTTAGTCATGATATTTACATCAATACTTCCGGCAGTAATATTGTTTCTAAGAAACTGTCCGAGATGCTCTTTTTCAATAGCATCCCCTGTGCCTTTCATTTGCCTGTATATTTGGTTTAATTTGCTGTCATCGGGCAACATCTCAAAATATTTTACAATTTCCGAACCAGCTTCAAATACGGATTTTTTTATTTTCTCTACCTGTGCCGATACTATCCTGTTCAACAGGTTTAAATAGTCGGTAATTCTTTTTTCCCGGCAATTCTCTTCTTTTGTAGCGATGGGGAAAAATGGTTCATTAATGAAAGAGTAATAGTGTTTACGCATCATTTCAATCAGCCTGTCTTCCATGATGGAAATGACTGATGAAATACCATACTGCGCCACCTTTACCGGGGAATCAATTGTAAAAGCCAATCCCATAACTGGGATATGAAATTTGTGTTCGGAGGAATTCATAATAAAATAGGGCGTGGTTTTCTTTGATAAAAATGTAAAAAAGGATTTTGTTGATACGATTGAAGGTGAAATTCAGACAAATTGAGTTGCGGTTTTTTCTTCCCTTTGCCATAAGTGCTTTTTAAAGATGCCGGGAACATTATCTGTCATCTTTAACTGATTTAATTGTATCACACTGACGACACCTGGAACAGCGATGGCCAGAGGAAACCTGGAATGGTATTTTTTGAATGCATCCAAACACAATGGATCATTTTCAGCTAAAACCACACCGGTGAATTGTATTCCTTTCACCGCCAGTTTATTCAGTTTATCAGGCATTATTGTTCCCGACACTTTTGGGTTTTGCAGCAGGATTTTGGAAGGATAAGTGGAAGGATTTGATTTATAGTAAAGTAACTTTTCTTTACTGTTGAGGGCGAAAAAACAACTAAATGAATAAGGCTCATTTATTTCGTTTACACAACAAATAGAGGCAGCAGTTTGCTTTTCTAAAAAGGTAAGGATTTTATCGTTCATACACGTTGCTGGTATCTGATAAAAAAATATTTTAGGCAAAATTAATAAATAAAGACAACTTGGTCCTTATTTATTTCGATTTTATGATTTTAATCAGCACACTATTTTTTAATTAACAAACCAATGATAAGCGTAACAAAGATTTTCAACTTCGAAATGGCACATGCCCTATACAACTATGAAGGCCCGTGCGCTAATATCCATGGCCATTCCTATATATTGCATGTAACCGTTAAATCCACAATGGGAGGAAACAATGAACTCACTGCGCCTGGATTTATTATTGATTTCAAGGAATTAAAAGAGATTGTTAACGCTAAGGTACTTGTCCTGCTTGATCACAAGCTGGTATTATCCCCTGAATATATAAATTCCTTAAAGCCGCCTACCTCATTCAATAATTTATTTCAGTTCGGGACGGAGCCCACGACAGAGAATTTACTTCTTTTCATCAGTAAAGCATTGACCGCTTCATTGCCTGCAGAAGTCTCTTTACATTCTTTAAAATTATTTGAGACAGGTAATTCTTATGCTGAATGGTTTAATGATAACCTGGAAACAGTTACTAAGGAGCAAGCAAAAAAAACAACGCCATAGTGGTCATTTGAGGCAGATTTTTCGAATTTTATCTATTAATGCTGCCTTTCAAAGTCAATGCTGAAAAGGTGTTTTCTACTCAAAAATAAGAAAGACGAAGTTTTTCCCTGGTCACCAGGCAGCTTCAAGGCTTTGTGGGCTTGTGGCAAAAAACCATTCAGGCAAAGCCCACACAACATTACAGCCGTCCAAGGCAGTGCCTTTTTAAGATGCAGTAAACGAACAAGTAGTGGAGATTCTTGTTTTCAATAAATCCTTTTGAAAAACGAAAAAGCAAATTTAGAAACGTGATTACCGAAATTTATATTTTTTGTAAAAAAAATCAAACTTTTTTAAGAGATAAAGGGTTACCCCGGAAAAGACCAAAGTTTTATGAAACTCCAGCATTATTTTAATTTCACAAACACATTCCCAGTCTTTATATCGCTTGCCTGGTGGTTTATGGTTTCTGTTTCAAAAAGCCCGATCAATTGTTTCTTAATTATCTTGCATTTTGAATGCATCGGACAGGGTTGTTTTTCGGAACATTTTGCCAACCCCAATACACACTGATCAAGTAATTCATATTCGTCCATTGCTTGCAGGACAGCACGCACAGGAAGATTTTTAGCTTTCTCTGTCATGTAAAAACCACCATGCGGGCCGGTGGCTGAACGAATAATTTTATTATCCTTGGTGAGCGACTGCAATATTTTTGCGGTAAATGACCGGGGTGAACCAATAGCTTTGGAAACTTCTTCTATTCCAATTTTTTTTTCTTCAGTCCCTTTTTGAGCGATGTATAATGTAGCCCTCAGCGCATATTCAGTTGATTTGGAAAACATATGTAACTTTTTTTTACAATAAAATTTTATTTAGAAGCAACGATACCCGTAAGTAAAATTTACTTCATGTTTTTCTTTTGCAAACTGATTGCATAAGATGTGAACCGGCTTTTCAAGCGGCGACAAATTACAAATATTAGTTACAAGGATAATGTAAGTTAGTTTTAATAAAAGATAAAGGAGCCTTTTATTTTTTTTAATTTAAAAGGGTAACGAACAATCTTACCGCACCTAAGAAAAATGATACCAGCGAGGCGCTGCCTCAATTGTACAGAAAATTTGATCAATATTTAATTGCGATGCGCCGACAATTGAATCATAATTGATAAGAAAACTGATGAGGCTCATATTTTGTTTTCACAAGTAAAAATAACTTTGCATCTAAATGATTTCAAATGCAAATAGATTTCAGTCTTTTAAAGAAATACAATGTTCCTGTTCCAAGGTACACCAGCTACCCTACAGTTCCATTTTGGAAGGAGGGTATCAATGTTTCAAAATGGATACAATTATTTCAGCAAGAGTTCCTGAAAAATAATAATGCTGAAGGAATCAGCTTGTATATTCATTTGCCTTTTTGCGAATCACTATGTACTTACTGTGGCTGTAATAAAAAGATAACAACCAATCATACAGTGGAAACACTTTACCTGGAAAATATTATAAAAGAGTGGGAGATATATGTAGCCATCATGAGTGAGAAACCTGTGATACGTGAATTGCATTTAGGAGGTGGCACACCCACTTTTTTTTCACCGGAAAATCTACAGAAATTATTAAACGGAATTTTTAAAAACGCTGCTATTCATCCGCAACATGAATTCGGAGTAGAAGGCCATCCTAACAATACTACCAAAGAGCATTTGCAGGCTTTGAATGATCTTGGATTCCGCCGGGTAAGTTACGGCGTACAGGATCATGATCCTAAAGTGCAGCACATTATCAACAGGATTCAGCCATTTGAGAATGTAAAGCTTGCGGTTGAAAATGCCAGAGCGGTTGGTTATGATTCTGTGAATTTTGATTTAATCTACGGGCTACCCATGCAGACTGAAGAAAGTATTAAGAAAACAGTTTTACAATCCATTAGTTTAAAACCTGACCGTGTTGCTTTTTACAGTTATGCACATGTTCCCTGGGCTAGCCGGGGACAACGCTTGTTTGATGAAAATGATCTTCCTTCTGCTGACGATAAAATGAAATTCTACCAGGCGGGTAAAAATTTATTTATTCATAATGGATATACGGACATTGGAATGGATCATTTCTCCCTGGCTACTGATAGTTTGTATGCTGCCTGGAAAGAAGGATGGCTTCATCGGAATTTCATGGGGTATACTGCTCAGAAAACGAGTATGATATTGGGCCTTGGCGTATCCAGCATTAGTGATGCGGGCACCGGATTTGCACAAAATCATAAAACGCTTCATGATTATTATGAATCGGTGAATAAGCATGAATTCCCTGTTACAAAAGGTTATTTTTTAGATGAAGAAGACAGTGCATTCCGCCAATATATTTTAGATGTTTCATGCCAGGCCAAGACTACATTCCATGAAGAACATTTACCTCTTTTACATCAATACAGTTTCCCCGAGTTGAGAAAATTAGCAGCAGATAATTTAGTTGAATTTGATGAAACCGGGCTGGCCGTTACCGATTTAGGAAGAAATTTTATCAGGAATATCTGCAAGGCGTTTGACCTGCATCTATTAAGAGGACAGGTTTCCCAGGATGCAAAACCTTTATACAGCGAGGCAATTTAAGGAGTGAAGATTTTAGAAAAGTAACGATTGACAAACCAACAGAAGAAATACCATGCCAGGAATTTTAAACTCCGCTAAGGCAGGCATGACTCAATCAAAATTAAAGACAATGATGTTGGCAACAGGAATTATTTGTTTGTGTTGACCTTCCATTCCAGTGCAATGGATTTCGTAAATCCCTTTATTAAGTATAATTTGATTCAATGTACACTCTTCAATGTTTGCGTTGACATGCTCGGCGAAGGGTTTGATTTGCCTAATTTAAAAATAGCGGCATTTCATAATATCCGAAAAAGTTTACCCATAACTATTCAGTTGGCAGGAAGGTTTACAAGAACAAAATTTGATGAAAATTTAGGAGTTGCAAGCATCGTTGTAAATCTAAAAGATGCTGATGTTAAACTGACTATTACCTGGAAGTGAAAAGTCCTGACAAAGCCATGAAAGAAGCGGGTATGATGAATCAATTTGAAAAAAGATTTGAAGAACAATTACAAAAAATATATACTGCTATTCATAAAAAAGGAGGCGTTAAAAATTTGGATAAAGTCCATCAGCGCATTGGCAGGGCAAAAGAAAAATATCCTTCTGTGGCCCAGTATTACATCATTGAAGTAACTGCAGATAAAAAAACAAACCAGGCAATAGAAATGACCTGGGAAAAAGACCATACAAAATATGACGACAAAATAGAAAGCCAGGGAATTTATTTTTTACGAACTAATATGAGCGTAACTGATGAAGTAGTTGTTTGGGACATTTACAATACGATAAGAGAAATAGAAAATGCGTTCAGGACTCTGAAGACTGACCTTGACCTGCGACCGATATATCACAAGAGCGATAAGGCAACAATGGCTCATTTGCACCTGGGAATTTTAGCCTATTGGTTAGTCAATACCGTAAGGTATCAGTTAAAAAACAATAACA
>DATKQQ010000175.1:0-4551 GCA_035532615.1 Hanamia sp. | reverse complement strand
GGATACCTTGGGTATAATCATTGAGGATATCGATATGGCTATTACCAAAGTTATCAATCAAAACGGGATGGCCGGAATCCTGGAGCTTTTATCTCCGGAAGCAAAAATAATTTTAACCTAATTTATGTGCGAAACTTAAGCTATTAATTGATTCTAAAAAATGTAAATTTTTATTGGCTTGCGAGATATGTTCATCAAATTGTGCCAATATTATATTATTTCGATTTGACCAAAGAATAATGATTTGGGATAGCTAAACAATCTCTTTCTTCTACTATTGTAGAAGTCAGATCGTAACCGTATTTATGAAAATCAGAATTAACGGACGCTTCGGCAAGAAGCAGAAAATTTTCTGCTTCATCGTCATTATTTTCTATTTCTGCCCAAACCAAAACTTCTGAATCATCTAAATCGAAAGCTAATTTAAGAGGCATCCTGCTTTCTATTTCATTTAAATAACTAACAATAATTTTTTTAATGAAATGCTGATTTGCAGAAATTTTATTCAATTCCGCTAACTGATTATCCGATCCATTAATAGCAATACCATATATCTTTTTAATATCTTCTGTGGCTGTATTAGTTTCTAATAGCAATTGATGTGTTCTTATCATTGCAATAAATTCATCAAACCATGTACTTTTTATTGAAGAAATATTGTCTGCTGTAATTGGCATAATTGTGCAGGATTTACAAATCTTTTGTGGGATTAAAAATGTATTTACCTACTAACAAGTGTCAAAAATAATGTTTTAAATCTTAAAAACTAATAAAATTTTATGAATGAATGATTTGTTTTATAAAAAATATGTAAAATTGTCTAATCAGATAATTTAACAATATCCTCAATAGTCATCAATCTTTTTATTAATCCTGCTTCCATTGCAGGTGGTACACGCAATGTTTTATGAATCTTTACAAAGTTATAATAAACAAAGTGTAAAGCAAGTGCCAGGCAATGGTTATCTATTTTTTTAGAGAAAGCATTTGTTAACCTTGTAAATCTTCTATTATGCATACGGATAGTCAGGTTTTGTCTTTCAACATAAGAAGTAGAAATATTTTTTTCATCAGGATTTCCGGTTATTACTGTTTTTCTAATGCCTGTGCATTGTGCAGGACTATATTTTCTTTCGTTATGACTTTCACCCTCTGCAAATCCATAAATTTTTTGAAGTTGAGCAAAGTCAATCTTGCTTTCAAAAGCATTATCAACGGCACTTAAATAGGCACTGTGACCATCTGTGGTTAATTGCACCTTGTTTGCTAATCTGCTTGCAACATCTTTCATAAATAAGTTAGCAGATACAGCCGTCCTATCTCCAACAAACCACGAAACAATAAGTTTGGAATCTGCATCAATAGCAGTCCATGTCCAAATATCTCCGGCTGCATTTTCCATACCATCAGGAACATTTTTCTGCTTTGAATATACGAAACTCCAAATTTCATCTGCCTGAATTTTTGAGGATTTTAAACCTCTTACTTTTTCATCATGGAACTTTTCACAAGCCCTACCAACATCAACCAAAAGTTTTGTAACTGTATTAATGCTTACATCTGCTATTCTTGATGCAGCCCGCAAAGATGAACCTTCCACCAGAAGATTAATTATTTGCACTTTTTTAGAGATGGGTAACTTATTCATAAAACAAAGATAATACTTAATGCTTAAACTGTCAAGCAAAAAGTTCATTTTAAAATGTTAAAATTGATTAACTTTTTTTATCATAGTTATTTTTTTTACCTCTGTATTAAATAAGAGATGCAAATTTAGGTAAATAATATCTAAATTATCAACCTATAAGTTGATTTTATGAAATTAACTACTATCTTTGTGGATGAAAATTGTAAAGGCTTACATTCTTTTTGTTATAAAGAGCACGATTTTTTGTGTGAGTTTGATAGGCTGTTTAACCTGTGGAATAACCCTGTTTATATTAGACGGTATCTTAAAGAAAACATTAGTTATTTACAAGGAGGGTTTTATGGAGACATTACTCTTGAAGAAGCTATAACCGAAGTAAGAAGGGATATACAGGTTATGCAATCGGAAATATTAAGAGCATCCATAAATATTAGTAAACGCAATGACGAAAATTTAGAATGCTTGTTTCGCCCTTTCCATAACTTAGAAATACAAGGGAAAGATTATCAAGAAGTGAAATATAAATTAGAGAAATGGGAGTATAAAAAATCTAAAATACGTCTTTATGCTATTAGATTATCACAGGATACTTTTATTATTACTGGAGGAGCTATAAAATTAGTAAAGTTAATGGAAGACCACGTTGATACCGTAAAAGAAAAAGAAAAATTAAAGTTAGCCAGAAATTGGCTTAAAGCAAATGATTTCTTATTTGAAGATAATTTAAAAGAATACTATGAAGAAGAATGATATAAAAAAGGGAAACAAGGATTGGTCAAAAAAATTAAAATTTAGGGTTAAAAACCAAAAATGGTTAGATTATTCAGCTAAAATAGCAATGAGAATAGATGCGGTCATAGAAGATAAAATAAATTTTAATCAATTGTCATTAGCTGAAACACTAAAGGTGTCCCCTCAACAGGTTAGTAAAATATTAAAAGGAGAACAAAACCTCACTCTTAAAACTATAGGCAATTTATCAGATGCTTTAGGGTTTGAGTTAATTTCTTTCCCTCCTTACAAGGATAGTTATATTAGGTTAATGCAATTTGAAATAGGAGATTATTCTAATAATAATGAAATTGTATTTAAAAGTTCATCAAATGAAATAAACAAAAACTTAAATGCGAACCAGACAAAAGAAACTTCTCAAAAAGATGAATGTATTGTTATTAGTATGAATATGGACGGTAGAACGAATAGCAAAGAAATAGCCAGCTAATTAAGTATTTTATCTGTATTAAATGGAACAAAAAAATTATAAGATAAGAATTGATGGAATTGACATCATAAGTAAGACGATGTATAAATTCCAATTATCTGAAAATGATATTTTTAATCATCAATTAAAAACCCAAGCAGTAGGAGATGAAAATAAAAACCTTGCGGTAGTATTCGTTCAGTCAAAAATTAATAAATTAAATGAACCTACTAAAATCCTGGCTGAAATAACAATAGCAATAGGGTTTGTAATAGAAGATTTCAAGGAAGTATTCCCTATGAACGAAAATGGCAAACATATTATTCCAAGCGAGGTTGAAAATCTTTTAAAGAGTATGTCTATTTCTACTCTGAGAGGGATAATGTTTTCTGAATTTAGAGGAACACTACTTCATAAGGCTGTTCTTCCGATTATTTTAATGGATTCATTGAAACCTATAGAGGGGAATTTATTTGAAGAAGTACAGACACCGGAAGAAGAACTTGCTAAATAAACCTGATTCCTATTTTTTATGCCACCTTGCTTTAGCAGCCTTTTTAGCGATTTCTGAACGTCTTTTAGCGGATAGCGATTCAGCCCTTGCCTTACCACCTTTTAAGCCACCTTTGCGCCCCATTGCGCTTGCAGCAGCCTTTATTAAATCCTTCTCTTCTTTTGTTTCTTCTATTTCACCAGTAGCAATATCAACTATGCTCTTTGCTCTTTGGTTTATGTCGGTTGGTCTTTTGTTTTTCTTTGCCATGTAACAA
Organism: Hanamia sp.; assembly: GCA_035532615.1. Lineage (GTDB taxonomy): Bacteria > Bacteroidota > Bacteroidia > Chitinophagales > Chitinophagaceae > Ginsengibacter. The sequence goes on along the minus strand of DATKQQ010000175.1, from coordinate 932 downwards.
AGATAAAACATGCTTGACCGGGAAAGCATTGTTAAAATATTATATTTTCAAACTGAGACACTACCAATGCCTCTTAATAGTATGTCTCTGTAATGGGTTGTATCTTCAAATTTTCCTAACATAATCTTTGCTTTAATTTTCGCTCCGGGGTGACGATGGCTTTTCATTTTTTCCTCTGCTAAAGTTCTGATGGTTTTGTATAAGAAATCTTATGTCTAAACAGGTTAGCAAGAGGGTAGGGCAAAAAGTTAATTTCTTTGGGAAACTTTTTGCACGCAGGGCGGCTGTTACTGGCGTGGGGCAGCATGACCAGAAGAGAATAAAAAATGAAAGCTCACGGAGTGGAAATTTGAAAAATTCCATTAATTTATCTTTAAGCAATACTTCTTGTATATCTCCCAAATCACCAAAGCAACGGCCCCGATACCTGCCAATGTTGCCCCAAAAATCAAAAGCCAATCTTTCAGGTTTTGGATTTTCTTTTGGTGTTTCTCCTTTTCGAATAACTTGACATACCCTTTATGCTCTAAGAATATTATTCCTTCAATTGTTATCATAAAATATTCCGTGTCTCCTTTAAATATTGGAGGATTTTTATAAACATCCGTATCAATTCTTACAAATTCATCTTTGATTAATTTTACAATAACTTCTTGTGTCAAATCCTTTGACCAACCTTTCAATAATTTTGGATTTCTGTTTAAAAATTCATCTTGTAATTGAATAATATTAAAAGCACGTTGTCTATTTTCCGTGCTAATAAATACTTTCAAACACTCGTCTAAAATATATAGTGTCTGCAAGAAAACGATACAATCCTTTACTACAAAAGGATACAGCCGAATAATAGTTATGAACACACGTGCATAAGTGTTAATTCTACTGCATTTCAGCACAATTGTTGCTCATTATTGGTAGCTAAAACATTAATT
>DATKQQ010000174.1:0-15268 GCA_035532615.1 Hanamia sp. | reverse complement strand
CATTGATGCTGTTTGTCATTATCTGCTTTTGCAGGTATGTGCCCGCATTTTATAAACTTTAGTTCATGCCTTTTCATAAACGCTCTTACCTGCTGTGTGCTTCGACTGATACCGGTCATTTCCTTTATTCTTTCTGCCGCTACCGCTGCTGTCATTGGTGGTTGTAGTTGAAGTGATTTTAAAATACATTCGGCATGATTTTCCAACTCACTTTTTGTACTTCCATAATTATTAACCAGTAATGCTTCAAATCCATTTGCTTTATAGGTATTTATCCAGCTACCGACAGCATTATAATGCAAGCCAACTATCTGCCCTATTATTAAATTATTCCAGCCTAAAGTAGCATTCAGATAAACGGCAAAAATTCTTTTTTGAACCATTGGGTCAGGATAAGCATATCGTTCGTAATTTAGCTTTTCAGTTTCGGCTTCGCTGAGGTTGAATTTTAGAGTGGGCATTTTTTTTTTGCAATTACAAAATTGCCCCTCTTTTTCTAATTTAAAAATTCACAGTTTTGTCCCTTGCGCATTATAATTAAAAACGGTGCCGATGTTAATGCAAAACAGATGAAAGGAGTAACTCCATTACATTCAGCTGCACATAACGGACGGAATGAACTTGCAAAATTGCTTATCGACAATGGTGCAGACATAAATGCAAAAATGGATAATGGTCATACACCTTTATTTATGGCTGAAGAAAAAGGTTTTAAGGAAACAGCAGAATTAATAAAACAATTCGGTGGGCAGTAAAGGCTTCAGGAAAAAGATTCGTAGCATATTAATTAAACTAAAAAACTTGAATGGCAAACAAACACATTTTAATTGTTCCCGGCGATGGTATAGGCCAGGAAGTAACAGCAGTAGGTAAGAAAGTATTGGACAAAATAGCGGAAAAGTTTGGACACACTTTCACGTATGATACGGCCTTAATCGGCCATGTAGCTATCGAAGCAACCGGAATCCCTTTGCCGGATGAATCGTTACAAAAAATGCGCAAATCCGATGCGGTTTTGTTTGGCGCTGTAGGCCATCCAAAATACGATAACGACCCTTATGCCAAAGTGAGACCCGAACAAGGTTTGTTGAAGATGAGAAAAGAGTTAGGCTTGTATGCGAATATTCGCCCTATTAAATTGTTTGATGAATTACTCGGGGCTTCAAGTATAAAACCAGAAATATTAAGAGGCGCGGATATTTTATTTTTCCGCGAATTGACAGGCGATATTTATTTTGGAGAAAAAGGAAGAAAAAATAATGGCGATACCGCGTATGATGTCGCTGAATACAGCCGCTATGAAGTGGATCGTATTGCCCGCAAAGCATTTGATGCCGCACGTACCAGGAGAAAGAAGTTATGTTCAGTTGATAAAGCCAATGTGATTGAAACATCGCGGTTGTGGCGTGAAGTGGTACAAAAAGTAGCTTTGGATTATCCTGATGTGGAAATAGAACACCAGTTTGTTGACGCAACAGCAATGCTCTTAATAAAAGATCCGCGCAGGTTTGATGTAGTAGTTACAGCAAATCTTTTTGGAGATATTTTGACGGATGAAGCATCGCAGATTGCTGGTTCCATGGGCATGCTTGCCAGTGCGTCTATCGGTGACGGAACAGGCGTGTATGAACCGATTCATGGTTCCGCGCACGACATTACCGGAAAAGGGATTGCCAATCCATTAGCATCCATTTTATCCGCTGCTTTATTATTGGATATTTCTTTCAAAATGAAAGCAGAATCTGAAGCAGTAATAGCCGGTGTGGATGCGGTATTGAAAGGAGGTTGGCGTACAAGGGATATCGCGGATTCTCAAACCAAAGCTGATAAAATATTAGGAACCGAAGCAATGGGTGAAGCCGTCTTGAAGCAGTTGTGATTAATTTATTGAAAAGGACCAACTCATTTCTTCAACGCATCATCAACAATAGATTGCGCTTCTTCAATAATTTTTTTCAAATGATCTTCCCCCAAGAAACTTTCCGCATAAATTTTATAAATATCTTCTGTTCCTGACGGGCGTGCGGCAAACCATCCGTTTTCGGATGTGACTTTTAACCCGCCGATTGAGGCGCCATTGCCCGGTGCATTCGTAAGTATGTTTGTTATTTTTTCACCCGCTAATTGTTTTTGCTGCACCATAGATGGAGATAACTTACTTAGCTTTTGTTTTTGCTCCGGGGTTGCCTTCGCCTCAACGCGACCATAAACAGAATGACCCAATTCTTTGGCCAATTCTTTATAAATTTTACCGGGATCTTTTCTGGTAACTGCTGTTATTTCGGCAGAAAGTAACGCTGCAATGATTCCATCTTTATCTGTCGTCCACGTTTTTCCATTCATTCGCAGAAATGAGGCACCGGCGCTTTCTTCTCCTACAAAACCCATGGAACCATTCAATAGTCCATCCACAAACCATTTAAAACCAACAGGCACTTCCACCACTTTTCGATTAATCTTTGCTGCTACACGGTCAATCATCTGGCTGCTTACCAGGGTTTTTCCAACCATTGTTTTTTCTTTCCAATGTGGACGATGATTAAAAAGATAAAATATGCAAACGGATAAATAATGATTAGGCGGTAATAATCCAACGCTTTTAGTTACAATACCATGCCGGTCGTGGTCTGTATCGCAGGCAAAAGAAATATCAAATTTATCTTTCAATCCTACTAAACTTTCCATCGCATAAGGGGAAGATGGATCCATGCGTATTTGGCCATCCCAATCAACGGTCATAAACCTGAAAGTAGGATCCACATTTTTTTCGGTGATAGTGAGATTAAGTTTATAATGCTCTGCGATGGGCTTCCAGTAATGAATTCCTGCTCCGCCCAGCGGATCCACTGCGAGTTTCAATTTTGAATCACTTATTTTTTTCAAATCAACGACATTAATCAAATCATTGATGTAAGGTGTAAGAAAATTATATTGATGTGTAGTTGAAGCTTTAAGTGCTTTAGAATAAACTATTCGCCTCACTTCTTTCAAATTATTTTCTAAAATCTCATTGGCTTTTTTTTCAATCCAGCTTGTAATTCCGGATTCAGCCGGGCCGCCGTGAGGGGGATTATATTTAAATCCACCATCATTAGGAGGATTGTGAGAAGGTGTAATTACAATTCCATCAGCCAACCCCGTTTTTCGTTTACTGTTATACGTTAGTATGGCATGAGAAATAACCGGCGTGGGAGTATATTCATCTTTTTCGGCAATCATCACTTCTACTCCATTTGCTGCCAGAACTTCTATTGCTGAAATGTGTGCAGGTATTGACAGCGCGTGTGTATCCATTCCCAAAAACAACGGCCCGTCTATATGTTGTTGTTTGCGATACATACATATTGCCTGTGTGATAGCAAGAATGTGATTTTCATTAAATGAATTATTGAATGAAGATCCGCGGTGCCCCGATGTTCCGAACGAGACTCGCTGTGCCTGTACTGAAGGGTCTGGGCTTTCAGAATAATAGGCGCTGATTAAACGGGGAATATTTATAAGAATTTCGGGTGGTGCTGGTTTACCGGCGAGTGGGCTTATTTTCATGTACTGTAAATTTATAAATTTATTTTTCCATATCCTTATTATACTTTCCGCCCCTGGCGGTGGTGTCAAGTTTAGCCCGCTTGTACAAAAGTTTTTGGGCTTCTTCAATATTTGCATCCTTTCCTTTCCATGCCTCGATAGCAGGTTGCTGAATTGCTCTTGCAAAAGAGAATGTAACGATCCATGGCAAACGATTTTTAAAATTTTTATTGATGGCATTCAAATGTGCTGTGGCTACTTCCGGTGATTGGCCGCCTGATAAAAATGCAATGGCAGGCACACTCGCTGGCACCGATTCAAGCAAGCAGTTTACAGTAGCTTCGGCTACTTCATCCACACTATTTTTTTCGGTGCTTTCCAAACCTTGTATCACCATATTGGGTTTTAGAATGAGACCTTCCAGATTAATCCGGTATTTATAAAGTTGATAAAAAAGTATTTTCTGTATCTGTTTACTTACATCAAAACATTTTTGAATTGAATGCTTGCCATTCATTAAAACTTCAGGCTCAACAATCGGTACGATTTCTGCTTCCTGGCATAGAGCAGCGTAACGCGATAGTGCATGAGCATTGGCTGTGATACATTGTGTGCTTGGAATGCCTTCTCCAATTGTAATAACGGCGCGCCATTTGGCAAAGCGGGCGCCCAGTTTTTTATATTCAGCCAATCGTTCCCGCAAACCATCCAAACCTTCAGTAATTTTTTCATTGGGAAAACCAGCCATAGGTTTTGCATGCTCATCCACTTTTATTCCCGGAATAATTCCTGCTTTTATTAATACTTCTGACATTGGAATTCCGTCTTTTGTTTGTTGCCTGATAGTTTCATCAAACAAAATAGCACCACCTATGCTTTCATTTAAACCCGGCGTGGTCACAATTAGTTCACGATATGTACGACGCATCTCAACGGTTTGCGGAATACCTGCCGCGGCAAAACGCTTGTTGCATGTTTCAATGCTTTCATCCATAGCCAGCAATCCTTTATTGCCTGCAAAAAGTTGTTGAATGGTGTCTTTGAGAATTTGTTGGTTCATCTGTTTTTATTTTCTTATAATAAAACGTTACTATGCTTCTACAATCATCTTGCCTGTATTTTCCCCGCTAAATAAACCAAGGAAAGCTTCTGGCAATTTTTCAAACCCTTGTACTATTGTTTCAGAGTATTGCAATTTACCTTCCTTCAACCATTGTGCTAAATGCTTAATGCCTTCGGGAAAATGTTCATGAAAATTGCTTACAATAAATCCCTGCATTAAAATACTTCTTGTTAGTAAAATGGGTTGTAACCTGGGCCCCGTAGGAACTTCTGTAGCATTGTATAATGAAATCTGTCCGCATAAAGGTATCCTTGCATGAAAATTAATGCTACTGATAACCGCATCTGAAATTTCGCCTCCCACATTATCAAAGTAAATATCTACTCCTTTTGGACACGCATTTGCGATTGCTTTTTTCATATCGGCAGTGGTTTTATAATTGATGACATCATCAAAACTAAATTCTTTTTTTAGCAATTTTATTTTTTCATCAGAGCCTGCAATTCCTACAACATAACATCCCTGGATTTTTGCAATTTGTCCCACAGCCATACCCACAGCGCCTGCAGCGCCGGACACCACAACTGTTTCGCCGGGTTTGGGTTTTCCAATATACATCAATCCGAAATAGGCGGTAAGCCCTGTCAGGCCTAATATACCCAGAAAGTAACTTGGCGGTGCAAGCGTAGTGTCAATCTTTTGGATTCCTTTCCCAGAGCTAATCATTTGTTTTCGCCACGGTAGATTTCCGGTAACTAAATCATCAATTTTAAAATCATTTGATTTGCTTTCTTTCACCTTCGCTACAACACCACCACTAATCGGCTGTCCGGTTTCAAAAGGGGGAGCGTATGATTTTGCATCATTCATTCTTCCGCGCATATAGGGATCGACAGAATAATACATGCCTTTTAATAATACTTCTCCGTCTTGGACAGCGGGTAATTCAAAATCTTCAATTCTAAAATTTTCTTCTGTCGGCAAGCCTTTTGGTCTTGATACCAATATAATTTGTTTAGTTGTCATACTCTTTATTTCTGAGTTTTTAAATTCCATTTCCAATCCCTTATTTCCGGCATATCAATCCCATTCTTCCTGATATATATTTTATGCTCAATCAATTTATTTTTCATTTCTTCTTTCAGATATGCACCTTTATCATCTAACTGTGGAAGCCTGTCAACTGTATCTTTCACCAAATCCCAACGATCTAACTGATTCATCACTGTCATATCAAAAGGCGTGGTAATTGTTCCTTCTTCTTTATAACCGCGCACATGAATGTTGTGGTGATTGGTTCTTCTATAGGTAAGTCTGTGAATGAGCCATGGATAGGCATGAAAAGCAAAAATTACCGGTTTATTTTTTGTGAACAGTGCATCAAAATCTTTATCACTCAAGCCATGCGGATGTTCAGTTTCAGGTTGCAGTTTCATCAGGTCCATTACATTCACAACGCGTATTTTCAACTCAGGTAATTTTTCTCTAAGTATGGAGACTGCCGCCAGTGTTTCGAGTGTTGGCACATCTCCTGCACATCCCATCACCACATCAGGCTTCTGGCCTGCATCATTACTGGCCCATTCCCAAATACCGATTCCTTTGGTACAATGCACAATCGCTTCCTCCATGGATAGCCATTGCGGAGAAGGGTGTTTCCCGGCTACGACCACATTCACATAATGCCGGCTTCGGAAACAATGATCAATAACAGATAACAAACAATTAGCGTCTGCAGGTAAATACACACGAACAACAGATGCTTTTTTATTTACCACGTGATCAATAAATCCCGGATCCTGGTGGGTGAAACCATTATTATCCTGCCGCCATACATGCGATGCCAGCAGGATGTTTAATGAAGGAAGTTTTTTGCGCCACGGAAGTTCTGATGTGACCTTCAGCCATTTGGCATGTTGGTTAAACATAGAATCTATGATATGAATAAAGGCTTCATAACAATTAAACAGGCCATGCCTTCCCGTTAGTATATAACCTTCTAACCAACCTTCGCACTGATGTTCGCTCAGCATTTCCATAACACGACCTTCTTTTTTCAGAAACTCATCTATCTCTATTGTTTCCGCTTCCCATTGGCGATTGGTAGCTTCAAACACTGCATTTAGTTTGTTGGAAAGTGTTTCATCCGGGCCGAACAAACGAAAATTTCTTGTTTCAAGATTTATTTTTATTATGTCTCTTACAAACTGACCAAGAATTAAAGTGTCGCCGGGTCCTGTTTCGCTACGGGTTTTCAAATCAAATGCGTAATTGCGAAAATCGGGCATAATAAGATTATGCGAAATCCTGCCGCCATTGGTTTGAGGGTTAGCGCCCATGCGTCTTTCCCCTTTTGGGGCAAGCTCTGCTAATTCATATTTAAGTTTTCCTTTTTCATCAAACAACTCTTGTGGCTTATAACTTTTTAACCAATCTTCCAGTTGTTTTAAATGTTTGGGATTTGTTGCAGGATCTGTTATCGGAACCTGGTGCGAATGAAAGAAACCTTCCACCGGTATGCCATCCACGAACTTTGGCTCTGTCCAACCTTTAGGAGATTTGAAAATGATCATCGGCCAGCATGGACGCTCTGAATTTTTATTTTCAACCGCATTCTTTTTGATTGATTTGATTTCTTCAATTACTGTGTCTAAAAGTTCAGCCATCTTCTCATGCATTTCCATCGGGTCATCACCTTCTATCAGGTATGGTTTCCAGCCATAACCTTTCATTAATTCGAAAAGTTCTTCATCGGGTATTCTTGCCAGTATGGTTGGATTAGCAATTTTATATCCATTGAGATGCAATATAGGAAGCACCACACCATCTGTAACAGGATTCAAAAATTTATTGGAATGCCATGAAGTTGCCAGCGGCCCCGTTTCTGCTTCGCCATCACCAACAACGCAGGCAACTATTAAATCAGGATTATCAAACGCAGCGCCGAAGGCATGGCTTAGCGAGTAACCGAGTTCACCGCCTTCGTGTATAGAGCCCGGACATTCAGGAGATACATGGCTCGGTATGCCACCGGGAAATGAAAATTGCGTAAACAATTTCTTTAGTCCTTCTTCGTCCTGGGAGATATTCGGATAGACTTCACTGTAAGTTCCTTCGAGATATACATTACCAACAATTGCAGGTCCGCCATGCCCCGGACCAGCAATATAGATCATATCCAAATCAAATTTTTTTATGATGCGGTTAAGATGTACATAAATAAAATTTTGTCCGGGCGTGGTTCCCCAATGGCCGAGCAACATTTTTTTGATATGTTCAATTTTTAGCGGTTCTTTCATCAGGGGATTATCATGCAAATAGATTTGCCCTACTGAAAGATAATTGGCTGCCCGCCAGTAAGCATTCATTTTTTGAAGAAGATTCTGTGATATTTCCTGCCCGAAAGACATTGTCAGGTTGGGTTCTTTTACTGTCTCCTTATTTTGTGTTTTCATAATATTTTATTTGGCTTAAGTTTTTAAGCTTTATTTATCAATGTTGCCAAAGAATTAAATTGTCTTCTATAGGAACTGAGATATTTTGATAACAGGGAATTACTCTTACTGTGTAATCGTTAGAATCTCTTTTTGTTTTCAATTCCGCATGATAGATATGTTCATTTTTATTTTCTGAGGTTGATTGTAAATTCATCTTTATTATTTCGGAATCCCCTTTATCAATACCTATAGCAAATAGTTCTATAGAAATTTGATCCTTTATATCATCATCAAAGAAAATGGTTGCATTGAAAGAAATTCCATTTTCTTTTGTTTCTTTTTTTATTTCTCCAAAGTGTATTTCATTCCATTTACTGTGCAAAAAATGTTTTGTATCAACAATCCACTTTCCTTTGATACCTTTTTCTGTAGCCCTGTTCAAAAAATCAGAAGCCGCCGGTAAATAACATTTCTCAGTGTATTCCCTTACCGTTCGGTTTGCGGAAAATTGTGCTGTTAAAGTGGCCATACTGTTTCTCATTCTTTCAATCCATTTTTCCGGAACACCTTTTTCATTTCGGGAATAGAATTCGGGAATGATATTTTTTTCCAGCAGATCATATAATGTATTTGCTTCAGCAGCATCCCACGCAGGATCTTCCCCGTGCTCCTGTTTATCTCCTATTGCCCACCCCACTTTAGGAGTATAGGCTTCGGCCCACCATCCATCCAGTTCAGATGAATTGATCCCACCATTCACCAAAACTTTCATGCCACTGGTTCCACAGGCTTCCCATGGACGACGGGGCGTATTCACCCACACATCCGCTCCCTGTACAAGTTGCTCTGTTAAGAGCATATCATAATCACTAAGAAAAACGACATGTTTGTATAAATTGTGTTGTTGAATAAACTGGTTCCATTCGCGAATTAAAGACTTGCCACCTTCATCGGAAGGTGACGCTTTACCGGCAATAACCAATTGTACCGGGCATTGAGAGTTAGTGAGTATCCTTATAAATCTATCCGGATCATACAATAAAAGATTCGGCCTTTTGTATGGCACAAACCGACGGGCAAAGCCTAAGGTTAATATATGCGGATCGAATACGTTCTTCGCAGCTTCTGAAACGGAATCCGGTAAGCCCGAAACGATTGTTTGTGTTTCAAATCTTTTTCGAACATAGTTTACAAAATCATTGCGTGACTGATTACGAAGGTTCCAAAGCGTATCATCCGGTATTTTAGCAATATCCTGCTCTATGGTTTTCAATTCTCCTTTCCAGCGTTCCTTGCCGCAGGCATTTGTCCAGAGTTCATCTGCAAATTCAGAATCCCAACTTGGTGCATGTACTCCATTGGTTACATAGCCAACCGGGATTTCGTCTATGGGCCACCGTGAGAAAAGACTTGAAAATAATTTTCTGCTTACTTCTCCATGCAATTTACTAACCGCATTGACGGAGCACGAACCTCTCATAGCGAGATATGCCATGTTAAAATATTCGCCCTCATTATCGGCATTCTGTCTTCCCAGTGCCAACAATGAATTGAGATCAATGTGAAGTTCATTACCTGCATAGTCGTTAAAATATTGCTTCATAAGCTCGGGACTGAAGTGATCGAAACCTGCAGCCACCGCAGTATGAGTAGTGAAAATATTTCCAGCCCTTGTTACAGAAAGCGCTGTTTCAAACGAAACCTCATTTTCTTTCATAAACTGGCAAGCCCGTTCTAATACCAGGAATGCCGCGTGTCCTTCATTCAGATGGCATACTTCAGGTTTGATGTTAAGAGCCTGAAGCAATCTGAGTCCTCCGATACCGAGCAGTATTTCCTGTTTGATGCGCATCTCCGAATCGCCGCCATATATTTCACTTGTAATTCCTCTGTGAGCGGGTAAATTAGAGGGATCATTACTATCCATTAGATACAGTTTTCGTTTACCTACCTGTACCTGCCAGGCTCTTATACAAAGTGGGTGACCCGACAAATTGATCCCAAACCGAAGCCATTCTCCATCAGGTAAACGCAATGGAGTAACCGGCAATTGACCAGGGTCGTTATAAGGAAACAATGCCTGCTGCGAACCATATTTATCAATCTGCTGCCTAAAATATCCCTGCTGATATAGAAGCCCTATTGCCACAACTGGTACACCCAAATCACTCGCTGATTTCAATTGATCGCCTGCTACATTTCCCAATCCTCCTACATAAATCGGAAGCGCCTCACTCAACATATATTCCATACTGAAATAGGCAATTGTTTTCAGTTGCGAATCGGGATGCGCCTGCTGAAACCATGCAACAGAAGAAGCAGCCTGCTCTTTCTTTTTTATGAGATTATTTATTTTATCACGAAAGCCGGGATCGTCCATCTGCTGTTTAAGCCGCTCACGCGAAACGGTTTGTAAAACTAACCAGGGATTATGAGTGATCTCCCAAAGAACTGGATCTAACTGTTTCCATAATTCATCCGTCGAGTGATTCCACGACCAGCGTATGTCCAATGCAAGTTCTGCAAGGGAATCAATGCCTTCAATACCTTCAGGTAAAAGGCCATAAATTTTATTGTTAAATTTTGTGTTCATATATTTTTAATTTCTTTACTCCGGTGCATATTACAAAACTCACCGGAATTGCATTTTCCATTCCAGATCAAACCTGATGCACTTTGTAAGATTCTGTACTTCTTTTTCTTCAAGACATGAAACAGCGCAATGGTTGCAGATGGTAGCACATTCAAAACGGTGGAGAGCGGAAAAGACAATTCATTACTTTATTCTGCATGATTTTTTTCTGATTCATGCAATCACTTCTTTTGCATGACATTCCAATACTTAGCTACAATATTTTTGCCAGCTTGTAAAGTATTTATTGTTACCAGTTCATTTTTACAAATTATATTTGTTTCAAAACAAGGCAATTTATAAATAATATCCTCTAAATAATCTTCAATGCCTTGCCTGTTGAAGATCTCTGCTAATTGATAGTATGATCAATATCATATTTTTAGTTGCTTTACCTCATTTTTATTAACCCGATTTTATCACAGTTTTGTAAATTGGTAATAATATAGCAGGGTATATTATTACACAATTTTTTATTGAGTTTGCATTATTGCAAATACCCAAAAATCGGTAAAATGACTTTAATAAATAGTGAACAATTTTGGCAAGAACTTCATTCATGTAAGATTAAACTGGAACATTTCAAACAGGAAAATGTACTTTTAAAATACCGGCTCAGTGAAATGGTTGATAATAATGAAGACCATAAATTTTTGCAAATAGCCGAATATTTTCAGAATGAATTATTGATTGCTGATGATAAGCTGAAAAAGTTATTTAATAAGTTTGATGAATTTTCGGCCTGGTTGAGGAAATCTGAAAATAAAAAAGAATTGCCTGGAGAAATAATTACAGAGTATAATAAACTCATGAAAGATATTTTTCAATTTGAAAATAAATTTATGAATTTATCAAAAGAGTTTAACGAAAAGATGTTCGAAAATACCCGGCATTAATTGAGCATTGACAGAAGCTTATTCTCATTCAGCACTTTTACATATCCCGCTTCTGCCTCTATTAATTTTTCACTTTTAAAATCGCTTAAAGTTCTTATTAACGATTCGGTGGTGGTACCTGCAATATGCGCCAGATCTTCTCTTGAGATATAAATAATAAAGTCATTAAGGCCATCCTCTTTATATTTTTTAGACAAAATGATTATTGCGTCTGCTACTCTTTTACGGAGCGAATTATAGGCAAGATTAATTAGCTGTTCTTCTTTTTCAGTTACATTTTGGGCAAGTAATTTTATAAATTTTATAGCAACTTCTTTATTATTATTGATTAATATTTCAAAGTCTCCGCGACTAATGACACTTACTTCACTTTCTTCCAGCGTTTCAGCGCTTTCCTTGTAAGTTGTGTTTTCCAGGAGGGCGTTATATCCAAAAAAATCCCCCGCATTGTACAAACTTATTGTTAGTTCTTTACCATTTTCATTGCTTTTGTAGGTTCTAATTTTTCCTGATATTAAATAAAATAACCCATATGGATAGTTGCCCTCAGCGTAAATACCTTGTTTCTTTTTATAATAGTTTACAGTATCCGTTTTAGTAAGTTTCTCCAGGGCATCTTCATTTTTTATTTCATTATAAAAATCATTAAGGCTTTGAGAAGTATTGCCGCGATCCCTTTGGAATTTTATTTTTTGCAACCTGCTTTCAATCGCATTCATCAGCTCTATGTCTGAAAAGGGCTTGGTGATATAATCATCAGCACCCATTTCCATCCCTTTCCTGAAATCGGTTCGTTCTGTTTTGGCAGTAAGAAAAATAAATGGAATACTTTTTAAATTTTCATTTTTTGAAACCAGGTGTAAAAGTCCATAGCCATCCAGGACAGGCATCATTATGTCGCAGATAATAAGGTCGGGTGCTTCCTCCAAAGCTTTCTCATAGCCTTCTTTACCATTAGCCGCAGCGGTTATCTTATAATTAGCAAGCTCTAATATTTCGCGGGTATTTTCCCTTATCTCATCATTGTCTTCTACCAATAATATTTTTATCATTGTGCAAAGATTATATTTATTTCGGCTCCTTTATCCAATTCACTTTTGATTTCTATTTTCCCGTTCATCATTTCTACATATTTAGCTACAATGTGTAACCCAACGCCGGTTCCCGGAATATTTAGCGCATTGGCCGCACGGAAAAATATTTCACTCAAATGTTCCTGATCTTTTTTTGAAATGCCTATACCTCTATCTTTTATACCAAATTGTATGGCTTTATCGGTGACATTGGTAGTTATAAAAATAGACTTGTTTTCTCCTGAAAACTTTACGGCATTGGAAAAGAGATTGATTAAAATATTTTTAAACAATACTTCATCCAGGGATACTTCCTTTTTCCCGATATGCGAATAATTTACCTTCTGCCCGGCTTTAAGAATTTCAGTCATTTCATTAATCTGTTGGCGAATGAGATTCTCAATGTCAAAAACCGAATGATGCGCTGTTATTTTTCCATCTTCAATTTTTCCCAGAGAAAGAAATTCATTCAGGATATTGTTCAGGTTAATTACAGAAGATTTAATACGTTGAACATGCTTATCTCTCTTTGGCTGCTCATCGGTTAGTTTATATTTTGCCAACAAAGATGCCGAAGAAAGTATGGTGCTTAATGGTGTTCTGAATTCATGCGAAGCCATAGACACAAATGCACTTTTTAAGTCGCCAAGATCTTTTTCTTTACTCAACGCTTTTGAAAGTTCATCTTTTGATGCTTCTAATTCCTGGAGAGTTTCCAGCAATTTAGAAGTTCGCACTTCCACTTTTTTTTCTAATTCTTCATTTAATGCCTCCATCTTTTTATTAATACTTGCAAGAGCCAGCCTTTGTTCTTTCAATTTATTCTGCGTTTCAATTCTTTGCGAAATATCGCTTATAAATGCAATAGAAAAAATAGCTTCATTATTTTTATAGCTGCTCAGGCTTATTTCCAAAGGCATTTCTGTACCATCTTTTTTTACTCCAAAAAGATCTCTTCCCATTCCCATTGGCCTTGTGACGGCGTTTTCCATATAATGGACACGATCAACAATGTGCTGATGATGATATCTTTTCGGAATGAGGATTTCCATCTCTTTTCCTATCAATTCGTTAGCATCTGAATAACCAAATTGCGCAAGAAGAAAATCATTGGCAAGAGCGATAATGCCGGCTTGATTGATCACAAGAATTCCAAGCGAAGCATTTTGGAATACTGCCTGGAATTTTTCCTGCTCACTGTGAAGAAGTTTATCCATTACTGGTTTTTTTTGCAAAAGAAGGGCAAAGTTCTTCTAAAAAAAATAAAATTTTATTTATAGCCTGTAACTATTGTTATTACTCACTTTTATTAAGTTCGTGGTGCGATTTTCTGTTTTCAAGGGCATCTCTAAAAACTTGTTTCTTTTGTTAAACCTCACCTTTAATTCCTCTCCGAAAGAGAGGAAATGGTAAGTTTTTAGAGTTGCCCTCAATATGATGAATCTCATATTTTCTTCTGACGCACATTAGTTTTTATAATAAAGCCACAGTCGAATTTCGTGTTTCACATTTAAATCAGGCATCACATGGAAATCAAATTAAACTTTCAAAAACTAATTGTCTCTTTCTTATTTTTTTCAATAATCATTTTTTATGCACCTTCTCTTTCTGCACAAAATGAAAATGAAGAATTAAAATTAAATATCCAGTTGCGCCCGCGTGCCGAATTTAGAAATGGTCTTTTTACACCGATATTGGAAGGCCAGAAACCAGCTACTTTTGTAGCTCAACGTAGCCGTATCGGATTAACTTATTCGAAAAACCAAAAATTAATAATCGGATTAAGTACCCAGGTAGTAACTACCTGGGGAAATGATCCGCAGGTTCAAACGACAGCTAACGATATTTCACTTTATGAGGCGTGGGCAAAACTTTATTTTAATCCTGAGTGGAGTATAAAAGTCGGCCGTCAGATTCTTTCTTATGATGATGAAAGAATTTTGGGTGCACTGGACTGGAACAACGCAGGGCGCAAACATGATGCGGCTTTGCTTGCTTTTGAAAAAAATAAATTTAAAGCAAATGTGGGCTTTGCCTTTAATCAAAATGCAGAAAAAGTAAGTAATACATTTTATGATAATTCATTGAGCCAGCCCTACAAGTCAATGCAATTTTTGTGGATGAAATATAAGTTCGACCATTCATTATCTGCCTCAGTATTGATTTTGAACCTTGATACGCAAAACAAAATTGATTCTTCTGTTTCCAACTTACAAACCCTCGGTGGAAATATTTATTATAAAAAAGATAAGTGGAATGTAAGCGGCACTTATTACTATCAGACAGGAAGAAGTCCTCTAAAAAATGGTTCATCTATAAAAACGAATGCATGGATGGCGGCTGTAAAAGCAGATTATAGCTTTAATAAAAAAACAGGTTTAGGAATCGGAAGCGATTATCTGAGTGGGCGCGATATGAATTCCACTTCATCAAATATTTCTTATTTCAATCCACTATATGGAACAGGACATAAATTCTACGGTTCCATGGACTATTTCTATGTTTCAAGTGCACACGATAATGTGGGACTCTGGGATTCTTATGTCAATCTGAATTTGAATGCTGCTGAAAAACTGAGTTGGCAAGTGGCACTGCATCATTTTGAATCTGCTGCGAGTGTCATCAATTATTCAGGGGGCAAA
>DATKQQ010000173.1:0-14460 GCA_035532615.1 Hanamia sp. | reverse complement strand
GGAAATATTTAAAATTAACTTATAACAGTTCAAGTTTTACATTTAAACATATAATTCCATTTTGGAAGGAAATCATCGAACTCAACCGGCATATTTTCTCTAAACCCTTCTGACGCTTTTCCTCCGGGGACATATACTTTTTCATTTATAAACACGTCAACGGAAAAGCCGGATTTTGTGGTGGCTTTTTCAGCAAGTTCTTTAATAATTTCATAGCTATCAAATACTACTCCTTGCCAGGCTCTTGTAATATGGCAAAATGCTTTATGTTCGATAGGGTTCCACTTAGAGCAATAAGCCGGATAATGTGCCATAACAATATCCATTTTTATTCGCTCGGATAGTTTTTGTATCTGCTCTTTTACAACGTAATGCAGACAACTGTTGCTTCCGCCGCCATCGCAAAGTATCAGCATTTTTTTTGCCGATGGATACAACTGTTTTATTGAATGATTCCAATGATGTTCTATATTGTCACAAACAAATTCGGCTGTATCCTTTGTTTTGCCAATCGTTAGGTAGCATTTGTTTTTATTCACATCGTATATTCCATGCGGGATTATTACACCTTTGGAAAAACTACTAAAATCATGGTCATTAACTTTTTGTACTTCCCGTGTGTACAATTTGCCATCCCGATAAAAATTTCCCAGCATTTCTTTCTTCTTGCTATCTATGCTTAAAACAGGTAAATCTTCTTTACTAAATTTTTCTTTTAATTGTGATATATGTTCAAACTGTTCATTCCTATTCTTTACCTCTTTTAGAGTTTTGCATTTTAGCATTTTGCGTTTAACATATCCGCCAATTTTTAAAAGTTGTTTGACTATATGGACACCTACATAAATAGCGTGCAGTTGCAATAACTTACTAATTTTTTTGCAAGTTAAGTTTGTCCATAGAACACCCGATTTCATCGGATCCCCTGCTGTATAAAAATTCACAACCATAAGGAAGGTGGCAACGATGTTTACTGTCGTTTCAACTTTTTTTTTCTGCCGCCGCCGCTTATGCGAACCTGTTCTGCCGGTAATAAGTTTCCGGATAATAATTCTTTTTGTCCTCTTCGCACTGTGTGTTTGTGCATGGAATATTTTTCAGCAATTTCACCTACACCATAATATCCAAGCTTCATGGATTCTATGGCTGCAAATAATCTTTTGTTTTTCTCGGATAAACTGTTAAAGAAGAGAAGTGAATACTTGTCAATGTCTAAATTAAAATCTGATTTTTTCATGCTTCAAATGTAGCATCATATTCTTAAACTGTTATAAGTTATTTATATTTTGTTCCCTAAATACGAAAATCAAGTCATAGGCTTTGCATTTTTTATAAGCATTCTGAGAAAAAAGAGAAATATTATACCTAATGATTCTAAAATCTCTCATGGATATTTTTATTATGAAATTTCTCAATGTCATTTAGAAATACAAGAGTGCCTATTGAATTGTATTTTTAATCAACAGTATTCAAGTGACCTCTTGGGAAGGAAAATAATCGATGACGGAAATGAATTTTACCTTCCAAATTTAAGCTATGCAGATCTTCAATATTTAATAGCCGTAGAATCAGGTCTTGATAGGTTGTATAGTTTCTGGGATAGAATTACATTTCTTTTGGCTAATTATGATTCTTTAGGGTTAGATTTTAACAATCTTTCTTTCGATAAATATTTTAAAGAGTTAAGTAAAAGAGTACGAAACGGAAAACAAACGCTATATGACAAGACTTCAAAACATCTGTCTTGGTTAATGAAATTTCATCAAAATTATTTTAAGCAAATAACAAATTATAGGCATAGAATAGTTCACTATAAAATGACACCAAAATGGGAAGGAACTTTAACCTCAAGATTTTTGAATAATTCGATGGAACATGGATCAAACCCAGAAGAATTAAAAAAATTGAAACTCGAATTCGAAGGCTTGGGCGATTTATTTTTTGAACATTTTAATTATTGCAAACAAGGATTTATTGAGAGTCTTTATTTAATTGATGAATTAAAATGAATTTAATAAAGCACTACAAAAACTGTGGACTATTGAATGTTGATCCAATGCAGTACAATTTAAAATAATTAACTAATCTATGAGTGAGTAATACGCACTACTTCTCGTCTTCCTTTGTTAAATCAAGGTAAGCAAGTATAATATCTTTTATCAGTTTATTCTTCTTATGCACAAGCAAGGTTGTATAGATAAATAAACCTTCCGAATCAAAATTATTAGGCACCTGGATAATTTTGGTTGAGGGATGTTCATAATAATCGAACCAACTAAGAAATTTTCTTGATCTCGCAGCTTCTCTGTCATCTGAGTTGTCGCACACATAAACAACGGCATTAATTTGAGTGTTAAGAAAATCGCCAACAATGGTAATTACAGTATCTGCGATGCGTTTATCAATTCCGTGAGGAAGCTTTGCATTTTTATCTTTTAACTCCAGATTAAACGATAAAAGTAAGGGGCAATATCCGGCCGATTAGAAAAATATTCTGAAAAACTTAGAAAAGACCAAAGGTATTCAAGGTCGTTTTCGGTATTGAACTCATAAGTCTGATTATCAATTTTTTGGATCAGGTAAGATTGCTAACTTAAGGCCATGAGTTTTTTCAAGTTCTTTTAAAGGAATACCATTTTGCAACGCTTCCCAGATTATTTTTTGATCCTCAAGCATTTTTTGAAACATCTCTACTTTGCTCATAGGTTTGGCCTTTGAACTGCGTCTTGATCTGATTGTTTTCTTTTTTGTATCAGTTGCTAAAGGCATAAAAAAATATTTACTGCAAATTACATTTTTAAAGCGAAAATATCAATGATAGTATAGTTAAAGTAAGTTTAGAAATGCAAGTCAAAATATAATAACAGTTAAAAAGAATGAATCAAAAATATTTACATCAAACTTAAAATTGTTGAGATAGAAAAAACTTAAAATAAGCAAATTAAAATTATCAGGTAAACAACTCGTGGTCTTACGTTATCCCAAAGTTTAGTTGATCAAAAGTGCTATATGTTGTGGGGGAAATTGCACTGGTAGAAATGGAATATAGGCTGATAATGTATTTTGTAACAAAATATGTATTACCTCTAACTATATTAACGGCCTCCCATCAAACCTTGACATAGATCTTTCTCTTATTTAGCCACCATCCTATACACCAGCAAACAAGCATATAACAGATAGCAAATAAAAATGAACCCAAAGAGCCAGGAGCTATTACCTGGAAAAAGACCCTGTTAGCATAATCGAATAAATTTTCGTGAGGGCCTACCCTGATCATAAAAAGAATTACCACCAACAACTCTGAAAGAATGTAAATAAAAAGTGGATTCCTGCCGAAGATCTCAAAAAAATGATTCCAGCGAATCTGGTTCCATTTTTTAATTTCAAGGACATAGATGAGAGCGGAAATAATTACCAGATCGAGACCAGAGGTAACCAATACAAAGGAACTGGTCCATATTCTTTTATTAATAGGAAACACAAGGTTCCAGCAAATTGCAATGAAGATCAATAAAGATCCGACCAGCATTAATTTAGCAAGACATTCAAAACTTTTATCTTTCTTCTGTATATATCTTCCGGCAAAATATCCTATCACCACATTTACAATCGCAGGCATCGTACTTAACCATCCTTCAGGATCAAAAGGGATTCTCTCTCCATGATACATGTGATTGCTGCCCATTAAAAATTTATCAAGACGCAATTCAGCATTGCCCAAAAGACTGAAGGGTTGCGAATGGTCTCCGAACACAAGTAATATGATCCAATAGCCTATTAACAATAAAACACTTACTATCATCACATTTTTGGTAGATAAATAATAAACCATTAAGGATCCAAAAAAATAACACAATGCGATCCTCTGCAAAACGCCCATAATACGCGCATCGCTTAAGGGAGCCGCAATAATATGCCCTGCTGCATCCAATCGGAAGAAAGGAAACCAGTACATTAAAAAACCCAATAGAAAAATCAAAATAGTTCTCTTAATTATTTTAGTAAGAAAAGCAGAATTACTGATTTGTCTGTATTTATCCAATGAAAAACTCATTGCATTTCCCACGGCGAATAAAAAAGAAGGGAATACAAGATCAGTGGGTGTAAAGCCATGCCAGGCAGCGTGCGAAAGCGGAAAATATGGTACAGCGCCACTCCCTGAGGTATTTACGATGATCATAAAACAAATGGTCATTCCCCTGAATACATCTAAGGATAAAAATCTTTTCTTTAATAAAGTCATTTTGTAAAAAAATTTATTGGATTTATAAAACCTAGTTGTCGGTTATTTGAGAATTAATAATTGATTTTCCATCAGGAGTAAAAAATACAATCCCTTTTTTACGTTGCAATATTTTATTGGAATCTATATAGGTAATATCCAAAACATACTGGATGATATTTTTGAAATTGGTGTCAGAAGGGTTATGAATCATTTCTTCTTTAAATCCAGTAATATCAAAGGAATTCACATTATGTAACTTATTTACTATTTCATTCTTGGCCATTAGTTGTGTCATATCTGCCGCATTGCGATGATTGTCGCATGAATAAATGGTTCCGGTAAAAATCAGCAAGATGATAATCCATTTAAAATTTTTGGAATGGTGTTTCATTATTGATATTTATTTTAATTACATTGAACGAATTTACAAATGCCGTTTCGTAAAATTGCAAAGGTGTTTTATAGATTGTCTTGATTAGGTAAGGAAGAATTTTTCGGAAAAACCTTAAGAAACATTTCTCATTTTTGTTCAAACAGTTTTCAAATGTAGCTAATTTTTATTGTGCACTTAAAAATTTTTAAATCCTGGTTCTTCAAACATTTTGAGGATCTATATTCAATGCAACTGATATGAGAATAAGTCATCCAATTATCATTTTCTTTTTGTAAAAACCATTATTTTTACCTCTAATCTATTTTACATGACGCCAGTGGCAGATATTATCAAAGAATACTTTCAAAATTGTATTCCGGAACCCATTTTGAATTTTGAAAAGCTTCCTAAATCCGGAGGCGACCGCATATATTTTCGAATTGCTACACAAAAAGAATCTTACATCGCGACTTATAATGAAAACCTGAAAGAGAGCGCAACTTTCTTATATTTTACAAAACATTTTTCCAAAATAAACGCTCCTGTTCCACAGATATATCATACTTCGCAAGATTCTAAAATGTATATCCAGCAGGATTTTGGAGGCATTTCCCTTTTGAACGAACTGGAAAAATACGGCCCCGATGATTATGTGTTTGGTTTATTTAAAAAGAGCTTAAAAGCGCTGGCATGGCTACAGATAAAAGGCATCAATGGACTGGATGATTCCTATTGCTTAACTTCAAAAGAATTTGGCAAACAAGCAATTCTGAGCGACCTTTTATATTTTAAATATTATTTTTTAGACACACTCAAAATTCCTTATGATAAAGAAAAACTAATTGACGATTTCGAAGCTTTAAGCGCTTACCTCACACATGTGGAATACAAATACTTTATGTTTCGGGATTTTCAAAGTCGGAATATTTATATACAAAATGATGAAGTCCATTTTATAGATTACCAGGGCGGGATGAAGGGTGCTTTACAATATGATGTAGCTTCTTTGCTGTGGCAGGCACGCGCCAACCTTTCTGATGACTGGAAAAATTCTTTACTGGAATATTATATGGATTGTGTAAGTGACATTTTAAAAAAGCTGATAGACAGAACCCGTTTTGTAAGCCAGTATAATGGTTATGTATTGATAAGATTAATGCAGGTTTTGGGGGCTTATGGCTTTCGCGGATTGTTTGAAAGGAAAGCACAATTCTTAACTAGTATTCCTCTGGCACTAACTAATTTGAAATGGTTTTCTGTAAATAAAAAAATGGGAATTGCTTTACCTGAATATGAACGAATACTTAGCCTGATTGTTGAGGATGAAGTGGTTGACCGCTTCAAACCCATGCAGGCAAACGATTCTATGCCATTAATTATTACTATAAATAGTTTTTCTTTTTTAAAAACAGGATATCCAAAAGAAAAAAATGCTAATGGGGGTGGCTTCGTTTTTGATTGCAGGGGGGTGTTGAATCCCGGACGGTTTGATGAATTTAAAATGCTCACCGGGAGAGATAAACCTGTTATGGATTTCCTGGAACAACAAACCGAAATGCCTGATTTTATGAATGGCGTTTTTAATGTAGTGGATATTTCAGTAGAGGATTATCTCAAAAGAAATTTTTCGTCATTAACAATTAGCTTTGGTTGCACGGGTGGTCAGCACCGAAGCGTGTATGCTGCTGATGCGCTCGCCAGGTACCTAAGAAATAAATTCAAAGTAAAAATTGAATTGAATCATATTGAGCAAAATATTCATGAAAAGAAAGGGTTTTAAAAATAATTAGAATGAAAGCAATGATCCTTGCGGCAGGTTTGGGTACAAGATTGAAACCTTTTACTGATAAGCATCCTAAAGCTTTGGTAACTATAAACGGAAAAACTCTTTTGCAAAGGAATATTGAATATCTCGCCTCTTATGGTATAAAAGAAATAATTGTAAATGTGCATCATTTTGCCGATCAAATTATTGATTTAGTAAAAACAAATAACGGATTTAGCAGCTCAGTTACTTTTTCTGATGAAGTCGCAGAAGTTCTGGAAACTGGTGGAGGCATAAAAAGAGCATCCAGGTTTTTTGAAAAAGAGAAAGAACCTTTTGTAGTAATGAATGTTGACATATTAACGGATATGAATCTGAAAGAAATGATTGAGCAACACAATAAGAATAAACCTCTTGCTACTCTCGCAATAACTTCCCGTGTTACTTCCCGTTATTTTTTGTTTGATGAATGGAATCATTTGTGTGGATGGGAGAATGAGAAAACAGGGGAGCGGAAGATCAGCAGGGAATCAAAAAGTTATATCAAAAAAGCATTTAGTGGCATTCACGTTATTTCTCCAAATGTATTTCCATTAATAAAAATGAATGGTAAATTTTCAATGGTGGATGTATATCTCGAACTGGCCAAAACACAACTGATTGAAGCTTTTGATCATAGTAATTCTAAGTTTATTGATGTAGGAAAACCGGAAAGTATTGAAAAAGCTGAAATATTATTCACATAAATTTTTTCATTTTTTCAATTTAATTACCCGTCAATACTACAGACCAAAATATCATAAGGATTCCAGGGAGTTGAGTTTTGGTACCGGTATTAATTTGAATGCTCTTGTCGCAATTACATCTCCTATTTATAAAGAAAAGTGGTTGTGGCTTAATAATGTTTTTGGAGCTATGTTTTTTATCTGTTAGTCGGAGACGGGCATGCCTTATAAACTCATCATTTCTTTAAACTTCACGGCCTGCCTGCGGCTTACTTCAATTTTTTCGCCACCCGTTAAGTCTATTAAAAGTCCGCCATTAAAATAAGTCTCGATTTTTTCTATCATTCTCAGGTTGATGATATGTTTCCTGTTGGCCCTAAAAAAGACTTTTTCATCCAATCTTTCTTCCAACGCATTTAACGATTTTAAAATAAGAGGTTTGTTCGTTCCGAAGAAAACTTTTGCATAATTCCCTACACTTTCAAAAAGACGTACATCAGAAAGTTTTACAAACCAACAGCGCTCGCCGTCCTTTACAAATACCTGGTCGTGCTCGCTTAAGATGCCACGATTATTATATGAAAGTAATTCTTCCTCGTCTTTCTGCCTTACTTTAATTATAGCCTCAGAAAGGCGTTTCGGCTCCACAGGCTTCATTAAATAGTCTAATGCATTTACATCAAATGCTTTTAATGCATGTTCATCATAAGCAGTCACAAAAATTACATGTGGGGCCCTTTCCAACTGTTCAAGCATGTCAAACCCTGTTTTGCCAGGCATTTGTATATCCAAAAAAATCAAATCAGGATTCAATGTTTCTATTTTTTCAATTCCTTCATCAGCGTTGGCAGCTTCGCCTATTATTTCCACATCAGGGAATTCCTGGAGCATTCGTTTCAACTCGCTTCTGGCAAGCCTTTCGTCATCTATTAAAATTACTTTTAGCATAATATTTTTTTAGTTCTCTATTCCCGATTCTTTCCCAAAAGTTATCGTGGTCTTAATCCCAATTAATACTGAACAGGCATTACAATTTTGGATTGCACTTTACTTGGCTCGATTTCTTCTACTTTAAAATAAGCATTTCCGTTACAAAGAAATTTCAGCCTGTCACGCGTACTTGTAATTCCAAAACCTTCAATCGCCCTTCCTTCGAGGTGCCCGGAGTTTTGTACGATTAGCTCAAAATTCTTATGTGTAAATCTAGAAATTATTTTTAGTGTCCCGCCATTTATTCTTTTGCTGATACCATGTTTGATAGCATTTTCTACAAGAGTTTGCAACATCATTGGAGGCACGGGTTGTTCAAGAGTATCTTCATCAATTTCCATTTCTACTTTCAATCTTTCTTCAAAACGCATTTGTTCCAGAGCGAGATAATCTTTCACGATGTCCAATTCTTTTTTCAAGGGAACCGTTTCCATTTTTTCTACCTGCAGGCTGCTTCTCAAGATGTTGGATAGCTCTGTGATAGCGGTTCTTGCACGTTTAGGATTTTCATCTACCAATGCCCGTATGCTATTTAGAGAATTAAAAATAAAATGTGGATTAATGTGTGATTTTATAGTTTTTAATTCCAGTTCCTTTACAGTTTTTTCGAGGCTTAGCCGGTTCAATTCATCGATGCGGTTTCGTTCCAGGTAATGCCATACCACATATAACAACAACCATAACGAGATTAATATAAAAGTAAAAATGATATCCCACCAAAATCTACCTCTGTGCTGATCTTCATAATTCCACTTGCCGGCATTATTTCTATACCAGCCTGTATTATTTCTTATGTCAGTGAAAGAAGAATAATTTAAAGAATCTTTTGGATTATTTTTATCGGCTAAGTAATAATGAGTATCAGCAAGTCCAAGCGATTTTTCGGAGGCAATGGCTTGTTTAAGATTTTGCTTTTTATCATATTGCACGATGGATGTTTTGGTAACTACGGCTGTTGTTTTGGAGCCATAATAAGCCAATAGCCCTGTAAAAGAAACACCAACGATAAATAGTGCAATCACTTTATTTGTAGAAAACTTTATCCAACCGGTTTTCTTTAAAAAAAATCGTAACAGATGCGTTGATGCTATGTACCAAAAAAACTGTACAAAGAATTGAATAAAAAGAAGCTCACGTCTTTTGCCTGAGTAAATACCCTGGAGAAAAAAATAGAAGAAAAAGAAATTAAATAAAGTCCATCCACCCCAGCCCAAAAGCTGACAAAGCCAATAGCGTGTGGTTGTTTTTTGCATAAGCAAATGTAATGTGGAAATACTGTTTCTACAGTAATGAATTGATTAGTGGTGAAAAGCATTATTTGAAAGGTTAATCTAATCCCGGATTTGTAAAGGTTTTCAAATTTTACCACTAAAAACCTTAGTTTTACAGGGTTGAAAAAACAGAATGCAGAATCAAAATTTGAATAAAGAAAAAGAAATATTATCTCCGGCAGATAAGGAATTTGAAAATAACATCCGGCCTTCGGTGATTGAAGAATTTAGCGGACAATCACAAATAATTGAGAATTTACGCATATTTATAAAAGCAGCAAGGCAACGAGAAGAAGCGCTTGATCATATTCTCTTTCATGGCCCTCCGGGACTAGGAAAAACGACTTTGAGCCGGATAGTTGCAAACGAACTTCATGTAAACATAAAAGAAACCAGCGGTCCGGTTATTGAAAAACCCGGTGATCTTGCGGGTTTGCTAACAAATCTTGAAACAAATGACGTTTTATTTATAGATGAAATTCACAGACTGTCTAATGTAGTAGAGGAGTATTTATATGCTGCGATGGAAGATTATCGTATTGATATTTTGATTGATACCGGACCAAATGCAAGAAGTGTACAAATAAACCTCAATCCTTTTACCTTGATCGGAGCTACTACCCGAAGCGGCCTGCTTACAGCTCCATTGCTCTCAAGATTCGGAATTAAATCGAGGTTGGAATATTATGATAAAGTTACTTTGCAAAAAATAATTTTGCGATCCTGCTCTATATTGAATACAAAAATAACTTCTGATGCTGCAAATGAAATTGCCGGCAGAAGTCGTGGCACACCAAGGATTGCCAATGGTTTATTAAGAAGAGTACGCGATTTTGCCCAGGTACTTTCTAACGGAGTGATTGATTTGAAAATTACTGAGCATGCGCTAAAAGCTTTGAATGTAGATGAATACGGATTGGATGAAATGGATAATCGAATTTTAAGTACCATTATTGATAAATTCAAAGGCGGCCCTGTAGGAATCACCACAATAGCTACGGCCGTTGGCGAAGAAGCCGGAACTTTAGAAGAAGTATATGAACCGTTCCTAATCCAGGAAGGTTTTATAATGCGCACTTCACGCGGAAGGGAAGCTACTGAAAAGGCATATAAACATTTGGGAAGAATACCTCATAGAAATTTAAAAGGCCCTGAATTATTTTCGTGATCCTTTGAATACAGTTATAAATCTTTTGTTAGTAATTTAATCTTTTGATTTTTCTTTCCGATTCGCTGTCTTTTATTAATCCATCAAGCCTTTTAATTTTTGTAATTTCCTGTTTTGCATCCATAATTCAATGAATTGCGGTTCTCTGATAAGAAAGTGCCATTGATTGAAAATATTTCCATGCCTTTTTATTTGCTTTAAATTTTTTTTAAAAATTGTTAGATAGAATGGCCGCCTCTTTTTCATAAGAATAAATTCTTGATTTATTTTATTTTCTTTTCTTTTAGAAAAAGCTACAAGTTCCGCCGGATGCATTAGCCCTTTTTGAGTAAATTCTTCTACTTTTTTAATGTTTATTGCTGACCAGATGCTTGTTGACTTTCTTGGCGTGAAACGAATGCAATAACTTTCGGCATCAATTGATTTTCTGATACCGTCAATCCATCCAAAACATAATGCCTCATCGACAGATTCACCCCAGGTTATACTTTTTTTCTTACTATTGGTTTTATAGAATCCAACTAATAACTCTTTTTCTTTGCTATGATTCTTTTTCATCCATTTTCTGAATAAAAATCGTGATGGGAAAAAAGTAGGTGGAACTAAATTGGTTGCCATAATCAAAAATTGAGTTCCCAAATTTAACCTTATTAAAGATTTTCTCAATAAACAAAGGAATATTGAAGATTTTTATTTTGGTTTGACTTTTGAAGGCTATTTTAAAATATAATTTATGCCAGAAGGTCCAACGATAATTATTCTAAAAGAAGAAGTTCAATTTTTTATAGGAAAGAAAATTATAAAAGTTGAAGGAAACAATAAATTGGATATTCAACGATTATCAGGACAAAAAATACTTGATTTTAAAAGTTGGGGGAAACATTTTTTAATTTGTTTTAAAGATTTTACTGTGCGGATACATTTTATGTTATTTGGCAGTTATCGTATCAATGGACAAAAAGAAAATGTGCCCAGATTAAGATTGATTTTTAAGAAAGGTGAAATTAATTTTTATGCCTGTTCAATAAAATTTATTGTGGAGAATTTAGATGAAGTATATGACTGGACCTCGGATGTGATGAGTGATTCGTGGAATCCGAGAGCTGCCAAACAAAAATTAAGAGAAATGCCCAATGTCCTGGTCTGTGACGCGTTACTCAACCAGAATATTTTTACCGGAGTGGGGAATATTATCAAAAATGAAGTGCTTTTCAGAACCCGAATTTGTCCCGAAAGCAGAATTGTAAATATTCCTGCAAAGAAATTAAATGAATTAACAACAGAGGCACGCAACTATAGTTTTGATTTTTTGAAATGGAAGAAAGATTACGTTTTAAAAAAACATTGGCTAGCATATACTAAAAAGATTTGTCCGCGCTGTGATATTCCATTCACCAAAAAACATTGTGGGAAAACAAACCGCAGAAGTTTTTTTTGTACCAATTGCCAGGTATTGTATTAGGGAGTATAAAATGGGATTCCCTTAAAAGATTTTGGCATTTTCATTGTAAATAATATCTGAAAAACTTAATGTTATGATACGTAAATTAAAATCAGGTGAATACAGATTATACTCAAGGAAATTAAATCCTAAAACACACAAGAGAAGAAACCTGGGAACATTTTCAACAAGAGAAGCAGCGGAGAAACATGAACGTGAAGTTCAATATTTTAAAAGGCAATAGCATTCGTAATATAGCATTCATCTAGAAACTGCCTGCGGCGAAAGTATTGCCCTGACTTAGATCGCCTGTATCGTACCCTTTTTTAAACCAATACATTCTTTAGGCAGAAGTACCGTGTGTAAAAGTATCAGGAGTAACGGTTCCCTGAAATTCCTTTTGCAGCCGATCGTCTCCAACCGCATTGGCAGCGCTTAATCCTTCCTGTATATCTTCGGCATCAATTACATTTTTCATTTTTTGATCATAATGCGCCCAAACGCCCGCATAAAAATCTGCCTGCAATTCGAGCCGTACCGAATATTTGTCATAATCCGTTTCGCTTAATTGTAGCTGAAGTTGTTGCATTTTTTGGGTCACGCCCAGAAGATATTGCACATGATGTCCTACTTCGTGCGCGACCACCTAAGCCATTGCAAAATCGCCCTTAGCGCCAAATTGATCTTTTAATTGTTGCGCAAACGAAAGATCCAAATAAATATCATGATCTGCCGGGCAATAGAACGGGCCGGTAGATGAACTTGCGGTTCCACAGGCTGTAGATGTAGAACCACGATAAAGAACTAAAGTTGGATCGGTATATGTTCGACCCATATCGCTGAATAATTTTGTCCATACATCTTCAGTATCCCAAATACTACTTTACAAAAGCTGCTTCTTTGTCATCAGCCGCCTTTTGATCTGCAGTCAATCAATTAGTACAAAATAAAAATATATAAATAAATGAGTATAACTAACAGAACTCTTTACTGTAAAGGCTTTAATTAAAAATAAATAGCAGTCTATTTATTTTTATTTTGTGTTATTTTGTTATTTTTGTGTCGGAAATGTGTCGGAATTCTGGAAATGTGTCGGAAATGTGTCGGAATTTTTTGAACGAAAAAGTAGGACCGCAAACGCAAAGGCATTTATTGACAAATACCACCCGCAAAAAAACAAAAAGTGTGCAATTTCAATAAGGGTTACTTTTCAAAGGAAAAAGAGATATTATCCTACTGGATTGGATATTTATCCAAAAGACTTTGAAAGAATAACTAACGCTAAAAGACGAAGTGAGGCGGACAATTATATTTACAAAAAAATTCAATATTTCGAGAGCAAGACAAATGAAGTAATTGATAAACTTCCTGTATTTACGTTTGAGCAATTTGAAAATCTTTTCTATGAAAACAGAGGTGCAGTAGATTCAATAAAATTTGCGCTTGAGAAATATGCAAAAGGATTAAGGGAAGAAAAAAGAATAGGCACGGCAGTAACTTGTGAAGCTGCTGCAAAAAGTATTGAAAGTTTTAAAGCAGGTTTGAAGTTTGCAGATATTACCAAAAGTTTTTTAATAAAGTATGAAAACTGGATGCTGGGAAATGGAAAGAGTAAAACCACAGTAGGAATTTATTTAAGGGCTTTACGAACTGTTTTTAATATGGCAAAAATTGACTCAATCCTCTACCCTTTCGGAGATGAAAGGAAAGGAAAATATTCAATCCCTGCCAGTAAGAATATTAAAAAAGGCCTGACCACTGAAAACATCGCAAAGATTTATCATTACGAAGCAAATACAGAAACCTTAGAAGCAATGGCTAAAGATTATTGGATATTCCATTCCTTTACTTATCCAATGGCATGAATGTAAAAGACTTTGCTTTATTGAAACGTAAAAATATTGTAGGCAATCTATTAAAATTTGAAAGAGCAAAGACTAAACGAACCCGAAAAGAAAGTAAAACAATAGAGGTATCATTAAAGCCCCAACAACTTGAAATAATGAAGAAATGGGGACAACCTTCATTAAGCCCTGAAAGTTACATTTTCCCACACTTACAAAAAGAGATGACAGCCGAAAGAGAAAGAGAGATTACACAGCAGCTTACAAAGAATATTAACAATTACATGAAGAAAATTGCAAAGAAATTAGGAATAGACATGCCAGTTACTACATACACAGCCCGACACAGTTTTGCAACAATCTTAAAGCGATCAGGGGCAAATGTTTCTTTTATCTCCGATGCTTTAGGGCATAGTAACGTTTCTACAACTGATAGTTACCTTTCCGGTTTTGAGGAAGAAGCCGTACATAAAACAACAGATGCCCTAATAATAGGGTTTTAAATATTGTTCTTATACTAAACCGCTATCAAATATACTAATATAGTTTACCTTTGCAGTTAAACTTTTAAATATGAAACGATTTAACCTGCAAGGGCATTTAAGCAAAACAGATTTAAAACAGAGAATGGAAAAAGCAGTAAGCTTGAAAGAAT
>DATKQQ010000172.1:0-13514 GCA_035532615.1 Hanamia sp. | reverse complement strand
TATCTTATCCATTGTGGCTTATGTAAAACTGGAGTGGTTGAAACAGAGAACAGGTTCAAATCATTTTGCAATGAAAAACAAAATTTATCTGGCTGCCCAACAAGCAGCGTATGAAGAACTTAAAAACTTATCAACACCTAAAGCAGCATAAAGTATCTTTTTTGATTGCTACTTTGCGTAAGGTGAGATAGTAATTCATTAGTTTGGTTTTGATTGTAAAAAATAACAGATAATAAAGTTATAATATTTAATTTGTAATCAAAAGAAATGGCTAATTAATATTACAAAATCGTTTTGGTCCCTAACTTCAACTTACTTCCAAAGGCTTATACTCTTAGTGAAAATTCTGTCATATCCGGTAAAATAACCGCCTATAAAAAAGGTAGATAAAAGATTCGATTTACTTTTAACTTTAGCGCCTTTTTAAGGCTACTTTGGAAACTGCCTATTTAAACTGGCTCACATCCACAATAAAGAATTATAAATTATGTTTTCAAAAAGAAGGAATGGCTTTAAACTTTATGGGTTAGTCCGCTTCTTTATCCTCGGCGGTTGTATAATCATTTTTTTTTCTGCTAACGCACAGACTACTTCAAAAGAAGCTGATACCAGTGAATATCTGACGTTGAAACAATGCATTAATTATGCCTTAATTCACCAACCCAGGTTAAACATTTTCTTATTGAATATATCTATTGCCAAAGAATCTAACGCCATTGATCTGTCTGGTTTTTTTCCCCAGGTAAATATTGAAGGAACCTTCACACATTATATTCAATTGCCAACAAGTTTTTTTTCGGGTACAGCAGGTTCCTCCGGGGCTCCGATGGGGCAGCGGGTGGGAGTTGTTAATACGTTCACTCCTGAAGTGTATGTATCGCAGGCCATCTTTAGCCCCAGCCTGATCTATGCCTTGCGAAGCGCTCCGCTATATGTAAAACAGGCCAATCAAATCACAGACAGTACCAAAATAAACGTAGTCGCCAGTGTTAGTAAAGCTTTTTATAACCTGCTCCTTACTTTAGAACAGATCAATGTTTTGAAAGAAGATACCCTGATGCTAAGGCAAAGCGTTGAAGACACGTATCACCAACTCGTCGGCGGCATTGTGGATGAAACGGATAATGACCAGGCCATCGTTACTTTAAACAATTCTAAGGCCCAATTAAAGCAGGCAACTAACAATGTGATTCCGCAATATGCAACATTGAAACAGCTTATGGGTTTTCCACCGGAAAAGCAATTCAATGTAAATTTCGATACGCTGGAAATGATGAATGACATCTATTTTGATACCACGCAACAGCTACAATTTGACAAGCGAATTGAATTGCAATTGATCAATACAAACAAGGAATTGCAACATCAGACAACCCATTATTATCAAAATTCTTTTTTACCAACGGTATCTGCATTTTACAGTAAGACCTTCGAATTTGAAAATAGCACTTTCGGGAAACTCTTCAACAATAATTACCCTAACTCATTAATTGGCTTATCGCTCGATATGCCCATATTTACAGGTTTAGCAAGAACACATAACCTTCAAAGATCAAAGCTGGAAGAAAGAGTGTTAGACTGGAATGAAACGGATGAGAAGTCGCAGATATATACAGAATATACCACTGCGCTGGCGAACTATAAAAGTGATTTGTATGATTTGAAGATTTTGCAGGAGAACGTTGCTCTTGCAGGTAAAGTAAACTTCATTGTAAATCTCCAGTACAAGCAGGGATTGGTGGCTTATCTGAATTTAATAACAGCGCAATCGAACCTGATAACAGCACAAATAAATTATACCATCGCTTTGTACCAGGTACTTTCCAGCAAGATAGATCTGCAAAAAGCAATGGGAATGATTTCATATTAAATATTCATTAGTAAATTTTTTTCTATGGTGAAAGTTCTGTCGGTAACGGTTTTAATAAGTTGCCTTACTTTTATTTCCTGCAAAGAGAAGCAGCAGCCTCCCCCTCCAAAGGTTCCTGTAAATTTATACACTGTTTCCTCGCAGCCCGTTATTTATTACGATCAATATCCTTCAACAACGGAAGCGCTCAGCCAGGTAAACCTGTTGCCACAGGTACAAGGTTACGTGAGGGGTATCTTTTTTAAAGAAGGATCAAAAGTAGAAAAAGGACAAAAGCTTTATGAGATTGATCAAAGTTTGTACGATGATGCTTACAAACAAGCCGTTGCTAACCTCAAAGTTGCGCAGGGAACATTGACACAATCTCAGCAGGATGCAGACAGATATGTCTATCTTAATAAATATCATGCAGTAGCCAAACAACTTTATGATCATGCAATGATCACTTTAGATAATGCAAAAAATTCGGTAAAAGCTGCTGAACAAACGGTAAGTACTGCAAAGACCAACCTTGGGTATTCTATTATATATGCGCCTTTTAATGGAACGATTGGTTTTAGCCAGGTGAAGATGGGCAATCTTGTAGTTGTAGGGCAAACCATCCTGAATACTATTTCCACTAATAATCCGATGGCAGTTGATTTTTACATTAATGAAAAACAAATTCTCCATTTTGAAGAAATGCAACAGGATAAAAATAATGATCTGGATTCCTTGTTTACCATTTTGTTGCCGAATAATGAGTTATATCCTTACGTCGGAAAAATTTCTATCATAGACAGGGCTGTTGACCCGCAAACGGGAACCATCAGGGTTAGGCTGATATTTCCCAATCCAAATGATGAATTAAAAGCAGGCATGAGCTGTGTGGTGCGTGTGCATAACCAGGACAGGCTGCCGCAAATAGTAATTCCTAACCGTGCTGTGGTAGAGCAAATGGGAGAATATTTTGTTTTTGTCGCGAAAGATACTCTGATCAATAGGGGCGGCTCAGCCAGCACAAAAGAAGAATCCAATAAAAGTGAAGCAGATACTGCCAGCAAAGGCCCTCAATTGTTAGCTTTTGAAAAAAAGATTCAATTAGGACAAACCGTCGGTGCAAATATTGTTGTTACAAAAGGGCTTGTTGATGGAGAAACCATAGTTGTAGATGGTGTTCAGAAATTGCATGACGGAGTTGCGATAAACCCGGGAAAAACAGGTCAGCCCGGCAATGACAATACCAGCGCTCATCCATAAAATATAGCATAGAATTAGAATCAATTTATTTCTGACGAATACTTATACATGATAGCTAATACATTTATTAAACGCCCGGTGACAGCCATTGTAATATCTGTTGTATTAGTAATTACAGGTATTGTAAGTATTCTCGTTTTACCTATTGATCAATATCCCGATATCACTCCCCCGGTTGTGCAGGTAAAGGGGCAGTTCACAGGAGGCGATGCTCAAACAGTAGAACAGACAGTTGCCACGCCTATTGAAGAACAGGTGAATGGCACGCCCGGTATGGAGTATATGCAAAGCAATAGTTCCAACAACGGTCAGATGATTATGAATGTAACTTTCCAACTGGGAACTAACATTGATGTAGCCGCACTGGATGTTCAAAATCGTGTAAGCATCGCAACGCCTTTATTGCCTTCCGTGGTAAGCCGCCTTGGTCTTACCGTTCGTGCGGTAAATCCAAGCATGCTGATGATGGTGGCTATATATGCACCAAAAGGAACTCATAATATTACCTTCCTGGATAATTATACCAACATATTTATACAGGATGCATTACTTCGTGTACCCGGGGTCGGTACTATCAGCCGGTTTACAGATGATTTTAGTATGCGCGTCTGGATGAATCCTGATAAAATGGCTTCTTACGGCCTTACGCCAACAGACATTATTAATGCGCTCACCGCACAAAATGTGCAGGTGGCTGCAGGTACAGCCGGCGTTGCGCCACAGTCTTCTTCTCAAACTTTTGAATTGGGTATTTTGGTAAACGGAAGATTGAGCACGGTTCCGCAATTTGAAAACATCATTGTAAAAAATAATCCTTCCACGGGGCAATTGGTTTACCTGAAAGATGTTGCCAGGGTAGAACTCGGAAAGTTTACTTTCTCAAGCAACTCATTTGTTGACGGGCATCCGGCCTCTTACCTGCAGATCTACCAGGCGCCAGGAAGCAATGCACTGCAAACTGCAAAAGGCGTATATGCTGAACTGGCAAAGCTTAAACAAACTTTTCCTTCTGATGTGCAATACAGTGTGCCATTTGAATCAGTGACAGTGGTAAAGGTTTCCATGCAGGATGTGGTTGCCACTTTATTAAAGACATTGGCTCTGGTTGCTTTGGTTGTTTTTCTTTTTTTGCAAAACTGGCGTTCCACATTAATCCCGGTGCTGGCAATACCGGTATCTATCTTTGGTACTTTTTGTTTTTTTATACCATTAGATTTTACAATCAATACATTGACCATGTTTGGTTTTGTATTGGCAATAGGTATCGTCGTCGATGATGCCATTATCGTGGTAGAGGCCGTGCAGCATTATATAGATGAAAAGGGGATGTCAGCCAAAGAAGGCACGTACGAGGCCATGAAAGATATATCCGCGCCGGTGGTAGCCATTGCCCTTATCCTTGCAGCCGTATTTGTGCCCGTTGGTTTTATACCTGGCATTGTGGGACGCTTGTACCAGCAGTTCGCAATTACCATCGCCATTTCAGTAATCATATCTGCTTTTATAGCGTTATCGTTAACGCCGGCTCTTTGTACCCTGTTACTAAAGCCAACTGCTGTCAAAAAAGAAGGGAAGGGGCTGAATAAATTATTTTTCAGATTTAATAACTGGTTTGAAAAAATAAACAATAAATATACCAAAGGTGTAAAAAATAGTATCAACAGGTCTAAGCTAATCATTATTTTATTATTGTGTATTTGTATCGGGGCCTTTTTCTTATTTCAACAAAAACCTACCGGTTTTATTCCTTCGGAAGATGATGGAAATTTATATGTCACTTTCCAGTTGCCTCCGGCATCTTCGACTGCAGCATCGGTTGATGTAATGCAGAGACTAATGAAAGTGATTGGTTCTACACCAGGCGTGGCGCACTATGCAGCACTATCCGGTTTAAATGTGGTAACCAATGCCAGCAACTCCAATAACGGGACGATATATTGCCAGCTATCGCCATGGGATACACGAAATACAAACAGCGAAAGGGTACCGGGTATCATTGGCGTTATTCAAAAGCGAATAACCGATGCCGGTATAAAAGACGCGAATGTAGAGGTGATACAACCATCTCCGCTGCCCGGCGTGGGTTCTACCATCGGCTTCAGTATGCAGATAGAGCAACGTAGCACTACAGATAACCTGCAGGCTTTTGAAAAAGTTGTCAACAACTTCGTTGCCGAAGCCAATAAAAATCCTGCAATAAAGAACTCCTATACTTTTTTTACAGCACATACTCCTGATTATAAATTAAATGTCAACCGACAGTTGTGCGAAAAAATGGGCGTGAATGTAGGCGATGTTTTTACAGCGATACAGGCTTACATGGGCAGTTTATACATCAATGATTTTACAACACAAAATCGCACGTTTCATGTTGTAGTACAGGCCGACACTGCTTTCCGTAATTCAATATCCGACATCAATAAATATTATGTACGAAATGAAAGGGACAGTATGGTGCCATTGGGTACTCTTGTCAGCTATTCTCCCACCGATGCTGCCCCGCTGATTTCTCATTTTAATATTTTCAGATCCGCTGAAGTAGATGGCTCATCTGCAAACGGGCATAGTAGTTCGGATGCTTTAGCAGCCCTGGAGTCTGTAGCTGCAAAAGTATTGCCCCAGGGTTATTCTTATGAATTTTCAGGATTGAGTTATGAGGAGTTGAAAGCAGGAAAAACGACCATTTACATTTT
Organism: Hanamia sp.; assembly: GCA_035532615.1. GTDB lineage: Bacteria > Bacteroidota > Bacteroidia > Chitinophagales > Chitinophagaceae > Ginsengibacter. The sequence continues at coordinate 7,712 of DATKQQ010000172.1, read as the reverse complement.
CCTGTTTTCCCTAACATTTGTTTTTCTCTTTCTTGCTGCATTATATGAAAGCTGGTCTGTTCCTTTTTCAGTGCTGCTGGCAGTTCCCATAGGAGCCTTTGGCGCTATACTGGCTCTCTTCCTGGTGCCATCACTAACAGATAACGTATATGCGCAGATTGGACTGATCACACTCATTGGCCTTGCTGCTAAAAATGCGATTCTTATTGTGGAGTTTGCCAAAGTGAGAGTTGATCGTGGCGAAGAACTTATCCAATCAACCCTGGAAGCAGTGAAGCTGCGTTTGCGCCCGATTATTATGACGTCAATGGCATTTATTTTGGGAGTGCTGCCACTTGTGTTTGCTACGGGTGCCGGCGCTGTAGCCCGCAGAACCATTGGCTTTACAGTACTTGGGGGGATGCTGGCCGCGTCATCTATTGCCATATTTATTGTGCCTGTATTGTATGTGGTGATCACAAGAGTTTCTTATGGAAAAGCTAAGCTCGACTACCTGCAGGCTCATCATAATGAATTAATGGAGAAGGCAAAAAAAGTGGAAGCACAGAATATTGATCCGCAGCTGGAATTTGATTTGAAAAAATCGCGCGATAAGCATAAAGATGCGATGACATGATTGCAAACACTTTCATAAAACGTCCCGTAACCGCTATCGTTATATCACTGGTGTTAGTGATAGCCGGAATTATATGCATTAATAATCTCGCGGTTGATCAATATCCAAACATATCGCCGCCCAGTGTTTCCGTTTACGGTAGCTATACCGGTGCTGATGCACAAACGGTGGAACAAACGGTTGCCACTCCAATTGAAGAACAGGTGAACGGCACGCCCGGCATGGAATATATTCAAAGTACCAGTACTAACACCGGAGGCGTAAACGTACGAGTGACTTTCAACATCGGCACCAACATAAAGATTGCCGCATTAAATGTTCAGAACAGGGTAGGAATTGCAGGGCCTTCACTGCCTTCTGTAGTAAGCAAGCTTGGCTTAAACATAAGAGCGAGCAACCCTGACATGCTTATGATCGTGGCTGTGTATTCACCCAGGGCCTCACACAACATCACTTTTCTCGACAACTATACCAATACATTTATTGAAGACGCTATTCTGCGTGTACCCGGCGTAGGTGATGTAAGCGCACGTACCGATAATTTCAGCATGAGAATATGGATGAATCCGAAGAAGATGGCATCCTATGGTTTAACCCCCGCAGACATTTCCGCGGCATTAAATTCCCAGAATGTTTATGTGGCTGCCGGCGCCGTGGGAGAGCCGCCGCAGGCGAAAGATCAAGCCTTTGAAACAGGCATTCTTGTAAATGGAATGATCAATAAAGTACCCGAATATGAAAATGTAGTTATCAAAACGATTCCTTCCACCGGCGAGATTGTGCATTTAAAGGATGTTGCACGGATTGAGCTGGGGAAATTTACTTTTTCAAGCAATGCCTTTACAGATGGGCACAGATGTTCGCTCTTAATGGTGTTTCAAGCTCCTGGCAGCAATGCCTTGCAGACGGCAGATAATGTTTATAATGAACTCAAACTTTTAAAAAAATCTTTTCCTACTGATGTAGATTATACAGTACCCTTTGAATCCGTAACGATCATCAGGGTTTCCATGAATGAAGTATTAGGAACTTTATTAAAAGCGCTTTTGCTTGTTGGGCTGGTTGTATTTATATTTTTACAGAACTGGCGTTCAACGCTCATCCCGATTGTTGCGATACCTGTTTCCATACTCGGCACCTTTTGTTTCTTTATCCCGCTAGGCTTTACCATCAATACTTTAACGATGTTTGGCTTTGTGCTCGCTATCGGTATTGTGGTGGATGATGCGATCATTGTAGTGGAAGCCGTGCAACATTACATTGATGAAAAGGAGATGTCGCCAAAAGAAGCGACATACCAGGCCATGAAAGAAATATCGGCGCCGGTAGTAGCCATTGCGCTTATCCTTGCAGCGGTATTCGTGCCGGTAGGTTTTATACCTGGTATTGTAGGACGTTTGTACCAGCAATTTGCTATCACGATTGCCATATCCGTAATCATCTCTGCGTTTGTCGCTTTATCACTTACGCCGGCCCTCTGCACGTTGTTGCTAAGGCCATCACACATTACCGAGAAATCTAAATTTCTTGATAAGTTTTTTTATCGCTTCGATAAATGGTTTGATAAATTCACTTTTAAATATTCCAACGGTGTAAAAAGAAGTATCCGGCATTCAAAGCTTGTTGTCATCATATTGATCTGCATTTGTGTGGGTGCATGGTTTTTGTTTGAAAGTAAACCTTCCGGTTTCGTGCCCTCGGAAGATGGTGGCAGGCTTTATCTTACTTTCCAGTTACCGGATGCCTCTGCAACGGTACAGTCGGTAAAGGTGATGGATAAGCTCATGAAAATTGTAGGTTCTACACCTGGCCTATTGCATTATACGGCGGTTTCAGGCTATAATATTTTAAATGGCGGTGCCACCTCAAACGCAGGCTCAATGTTTTGCATGTTATCGCCATGGGATCAACGAACAACGGAGCAAACAAGAATGCCGGGAATTTTAAATGTATTGCGAAAAAGAATTGCACAGACCGGGATAAAGAATGCAAACGTTGTCGTCATACAGCCTCCTCCCATTCATGGTATAGGAATCGCCGCGGGCTTCAGCATGGAGATTGAAGAAGGAAGTTCTACCGATGACATTCATGCTTTTGAAAAAGCAGTTGACAATTTTGTTGCGGCCGCAAAGAAGGTGCCGGCTATTTCTACAGCTTTCTGTTATTTTTCTGCGCATACACCAAGCTACGACTTAACTGTTGATCGCCAGAAGTGTGAAAAGTTGGGCGTGAATATCAGCGATGTATTTTCAACCATGCAGGCCTATATGGGAAGTTTATTTATAAATAATTTTACATTATACAACAGAACGTATCACGTGGTAATGCAAGCCGATACTCAATACAGGGCGCTCATTTCTAATATGGATAAATATTATGTACGCAACCAGGATAGCGTGATGGTACCGCTGAGCACACTCATTTCATACAAGCCTTCAACTGCCGCACCGCTCATTACTCATTTTAATCTTTTTCGGGCTGCAGCCGTAAGCGGTTCTATTCCACAGGGCTATAGCAGTGGTGAATCTATAGATGCTTTACGAAAGCTCGCAGTTAAGACGTTGCCCCGGGGTTATACTTATGAATTTTCAGGGCTTAGCTACGAAGAATTAAAAGCCGGCTCTCTCACGATTTATATTTTCATGTTCTCGATCATATTTGTATTTCTTTTTCTCGCTGCTTTGTACGAAAGCTGGTCTGTGCCCCTCTCCATCATGCTTGCTGTGCCCATAAGCGCCTTTGGCGCTATCCTTGCGCTGACGATTGATCCGGCACTAACGAATAACGTATATGCGCAGATAGGACTGATCACTTTGATTGGCTTATCGGCAAAGAATGCCATACTTATCGTTGAGTTTGCGAAGATAAGAGTAGACCGAGGCGAAGAGCTCATCAAATCAACGATGGAAGCCGTGCGATTGCGGCTGCGCCCGATCCTTATGACTTCAATGGCGTTTATCCTGGGCGTGCTGCCTTTAGTATTTGCAACCGGCGCCGGAGCTTCTTCACGGAATACCATTGGCGTAACAGTGCTTGGTGGCATGATAGCGTCTTCATCTATTGCTATCTTCATCGTACCCGTTCTGTTTGTAATATTTACCAGGCTTTCTTATGGCAAAAAAGAACTGGCATGGCTGCAGGAACATCATGATGAGCTTATGGAAAAAGCAAAAAAGGTTGAAGAACAAAATATTGACCCCGAGCTTGAATATGATATTGCCCAGGCCAAAAAAGAACATGAAGAAAGCAAGAAAAATATGAAAGGATAACGTTTCTGCTTTACAGTTTCGTTTTTGATTTGCTTTTCAATTTTTGATATAAATTTAGTTTCTCCTTGTTGTTTGCGTTTACACTTCACTGTTATCTCCTCTTTGCAAAATCGAAATCATAACTATTTCTTTGTTATTGTAGTTTAGACTACATGAGGAGAAGAGGAGACTCTGGCACATAGAGAATGAGCCCGGAGATTTTATCTTTATCCCGGTAGGTTAATAGAAAAATTCAGCAGGTGGAATTGCTTATTTCTTCCCGCGTGCCTTCTTCACAGCCTTTTTCACTATTTTCTTTGCGGGTGCTACTCTTTTAGCAACTTTCTTTTGGGTTTTCGCTACGGCTTTCTTTGCGGGCGCAATTTTTTTAGCAACTTTCTTTTGGGTTTTGGCTACGGTCTTTTTTGCTACAGTTGTTTTTTTTGTAACAGGCTTCACAATTTTTTTATCCACTTTTTTTACTGTTGCCTTTACCACTTTTTTGGGTGTAGCTTTTTTGGCCACTGGTTTCGCAATCTTCTTTACGGCTTTTACTTTTGGTGCTGTGATCTTATGTATTTTAGCCTTTACAGTTTCGATGGCATTAGAAGCCATATCTGTAAGTTGATCTTTTTTTACTGATATTTCACCGGCTACCTCTCCGATGGTCTCAGCAATTTTAATCAGTGTTGATTTTTCTTCCGGTGGAGTTACTTCGTTGGGAGTTGATTCTTTTGTTTCCATTTTTTAATGAGTTTTTGTTAGTAAATATAATTAAAGAAAATACAAAGTGTAAAAAAATATTACTCCTTACTTCTGTTGGCGTCTGCGCCAACAGCCACACAAAATATCTTCCATAAATTTTTTTTAGAGATAGATGTAAGAAGGGGAAAATCTTGCTAGTTTCCGAAAATTAAAATACAGTGGTGGCACGGACGCAACAGCGCACTGAAAAGCTTACATCTTTAAGAGAAATGATGATAATCCTTTTTATCAGGAAAACAAATTCATTCCACGCCTTCCCACCATTTTGAAAATTGCTGAGAAGGATCTTCCAGGTTGATTTCTTCTCCAATCATCGGCGTAGCGAGGTTTATATTTACATTTTTATTTAGTTCAGTTATTGTTTTCAATGGTTCATCCCATGGATGAGTGGACAAAGGAAACTTTGAATTATGAACCGGAAATACTCTTTTTGCCTGCAAATCTTTTGCTGCCTGCAATGTTTCAAAAGGCTGCATGTGAATGTACTTCCAGTTTTTATTGTACTGCCCGTTTTCAAGAATTACCAAATCAAAAGGGCCGAATATTTTTCCAATTTCTGCAAAGTGAGTATCATAACCACTGTCACCGCCAATAAATATTTTCATTGTTGGCGTTTTTAAAACAAAGGATACCCAGATCGATTTATTTCTCACGAAACCCCTTCCGGAAAAATGCCGGGCAGGCACGGTATCTACGACAAAACCTTCTCCTAAATTGATTTCTTCATTCCAGTCCGGTTCGTTGATACTATTTTTATCAAAGCCCCAAAACTCCAGGTGCTGGCCAACACCAAGCGCACAGATGATCCTCTTTATTTTTGGCTTTAATTTAAGAATGGTTTCATAATCCAAATGATCCCAATGGTCGTGAGAAATAAAAAGGAAATCAATTTCCGGAATGTCTTCAGTCGTATAAATGTCTGTTCCTTTGAATGCTTTAATGTTGGAAACAGGAGATGCCGCTCCACTAAAAACCGGATCCACTAAAATCTTTTTTCCATCTAACTGAATAAAATAAGAGGAATGGCCAAACCATATTAAAATATCCTTTGCCGGATCTAAATTCAAAAGATCTGTTTTCACGGATGGAATCCTATCAACAGGCTTTACCCTCGGGTTTTTATCAAATAAAAATTGCTTTAAAACAATAAACATTCCTCCTTTGGCAGTCATCACGGGCGTTTCGCTACGATTTTGAAATTGCCCATTTTTATAATTTTTTGATTGTTTGATTCTTTCCAAACGAATTCCTGAAGGCAACTTGCCAAACTTCGTCAGATGTAAAAAAATAAAAACAGCAATAACTAATAAAATGAGAATGGAGAGAAATATCAGCATAGAGACCTTGAAGCGATTTTTATTTTTGTAAGGGAGTGGAATTAATACTTTGCAAAATTAAACCATTTCACTGGCGTGCCGGAAAGTGAAGAATAGGTTTCTTTAAAATATTTACCACACAATTACTACTTCAAATTTTCAATAAACTTAGTCATTAACACAATCTGTCGAAAGTGGTAATAAGAATGTTGGGCGATTGTGCTTTTATTCAAATTTTATTCTAACGATTTTATTGTCTCGCATTATTACAAGTTCCGAATTTTTCTGCTTTTTAAATTCAATAAGCTTCACATAAACTTTCTCTAGTCCAACTAAGATTTTGTTTTTAGTTTCTATTTGTTTTTCAATTGTTGTCATAATAATATTTTAGTGCATCAAATTTTGAATCAATAATAACTGTTACAGTTCCGTCAATCGTTTTTTGTGCCAAGAGTTCGTGTTTACCCTCTGAATTGTCACCAACGTTTACGCATTGGCGATGGCTGGGCATTCAATGAATTTTCAGCCGGGACAAAAGTACAGTAACCGAACAAAAAGTTGAGATTCTTATTCTTTAGCTCAATTGATAATTTCCAGCCCGGACAGCCCAATCGAACAAAAAGATGATGAAATGAACACCAGCCCTGCTTTTAGTAATACCAATATTATGTGCCGTGAGGGTTAACACTCTTTTCTACTCTTTGTAGTTATTAGCCTTTTTTCGCAAATCGGTTAAACAATCTTCTTCGTCTTTAATTAATTTCTCGCATACCCAAATTTGTTTTCTAACTGGTAAATATTCATTGATGATTTTAATAATCTTTAATGCCGTATAGTCAACCGTATTTATTAATTCGAATTTCGTTGTATCTGTCCCGTTAGCTACGGTTAAATAATAAATACCGCCGCTTTGAACACATGGATTAGATTTAAAAACTGTTGAGTCTTTCATTGATTTAACTAAATAAATAATGGAGTCAATTGATGATTGTCTGAAAGTTCCCGAACTAATACGCCGTATTTTTTTACTTGCATTTCCCCGGCTACTATTTTGTTCTTTAGCGTAACTAAATTTTGTCTGCGTTAACTTAAAGGTTGTTCAAACATCCCGAGGTTTGAACCAAGTCCTGAAATCTAGAAATAGACATAAACGGGTTGATTGGTTTTTTCTATTGTATCAGATTGAGCAAAACTATACTGATCGATAGATGTAAAAATTGCTATTACAATAAGAGTAACTAAGAATAAGTGTTTTTTCAAATTATGGAATTTATGAATGGCACATAAAGGCCACGCATTTATACAGCCCTGAAATCAGAATTCCTTTTGTCCTAACCGTTGCCAATCCAATAGCTATCAAATTTATAATTAAAAATTCATTTATACTACTATCGCTCATTAAAGTTTTTTCTGCCCAGGTTATTGCTGAAACATGCCCCAATGCTAATTGTTAGCACTTTAGTCCCGCTTGCACAAACCGATGTTGCCTGATGGCTTAGTCATGATTGTTGTAGTAACCAGTTAACCAATTGTTCGGGGTCAGCAATGCTCCATGAATGTGGATGTCTTATATGTCCGGGTTCCCTAAATCCTTTATCATGTGTTGTTATAAGATTTGCTTTCCTGTTTCCTAAGCCGGACAAGCCGGAACTAAACAGGAAAACATTTAACTTTCCAATATTATGGAATCACTTACTCAAAGATATTGCGAAAAAATCAGCGGCATACTTGGTTGTTACGACCGCATAGTTATCACTGGCACACTGC
>DATKQQ010000171.1:0-11279 GCA_035532615.1 Hanamia sp. | reverse complement strand
TATAATGTAATTGAAATTCCGCTTTCTCTTCGTTCATGTTTTTCTCCAATTCTGTTTTAAGGTTTTCACCAAAGCCCATGTATTTGATGTTGTCGGTCAAATACTGAAAATTTTCGTTGTTCATAAAATTGTTTTTAATTGTGATTTAAATATTTAGATTATTTTTTATTAGCATTAATTCCTTATTTAAGATCAGGTAATGGAATTGCCTGCATAATTTTTCTATTGTTTACTTTCATAAATAAGTGTCTGCCTCCATTCTTTTCCATTATCTGTATGGCCAAATACTTTGCATCAGGAATGGTAAATTTCTCTAACGCAAATACCAATGTATTTTTTTGATAAGCCTTCACCTGTTTATTATTGCCTGCCACATACAAAGGCTTCAATTCGTTTTCCTGGATCGCCGTTCTTTTGCTTTTCTTTTTATCGCGGATATAAAAGCGCAGAAAATCTATGTCATAATCAATCGGGCTTTGATTGTCTAATTCCAATTGATAAAAGATGGTGTTTCCTTTAATGTATATGCCGTAAACCCTTACCAGCATATCCCATTTACGGGTAGAAATACCATTTATAGTTTTTGGATTATCTAAAATGCTGTTTGCATAAGTAGCCAGTGAAGCGGAAGATTGAACCGGTAGGTTATAAACGAATAACAAAGGTTTATTTTCATAATCCACCGAAAAATTGTAGGTGCTGCCATCGCTGGTTATAACTGTCAGATTAGTTTCCGGAAAATCTTTTCCGGCTGCTTTTATCAGTAAAATATTGTCTGCTTCCTTAACCTGTTGTACCAGAATTTCCCTGGTTCCTCTATCAACATGTTTGATGGTAAAAGGAAAAATAAGACTGGTTGTTTTATTGGTGGTAATGCTTAAAGATGGTGTTTGCGAAAAGGAAGAAACAAACAAACCAATCGCAGCAACCAAACAAACTAATTGTTTCATGATAGTATATTTTAATGATTAAAAAATTATTTGAGTAAAACTTTATATCCTGCTTTCACGGTAACTTTTACCAACTTCGTTTTCTTTGATAATAGTGTTTTCACTGCATCGATTCCGGCGGTCGTAGCTTGCGCTTTCACAGAAGGATCCAGTGATGACACCTCCATCATTTGAGTAGCATTATTTAAACTTTCTTTGGCCACATCTCGTGTGACAGCGCCTGGAATATAAATGCCCGGAAGCCCATCCATATCATAAACCTGAAGCTTTACCGGGAATAAAGAATGGGCCACTCTTATCGAACTGATTTCCACCTGGAGCCTTTCGCCATTTAAAGAAACCATTCCAAAAACAAAATTGTCTTTGGAAATTATATTTCCATCCACGGAAATGTCATTTAGTAAACGAAGTTTGATTATTGAGCCGCTGATGAGTGTTTGATTTTCATTCACTACAGCTTCAATGGCATTTTGTTCTTTGAAATTATTCTCATCTTCCAATCCCCAAAAACCATTACTATCATTTTGCTGTTTAACAGATGTATCAAGCAAACTAACAGAAGAAGCAATTGGTTCTTTATTTACCGGAAAAATATTCCTTTTGTTTTCAATGTTTTTTTCCTGCAGTTTTTCCTTTACTCTTTCAGGATGCTGGATGTCCAGAATCTTATCCATCATACCATTTAACTGATTCATTTCCGGATCATCAGTTACACTGTCTTTTTTATCCATATCCTGCATGAGATGATTCAATCTTTTCCCATCTTCATTGTTTACAGAAGAAGTAGCCTCAGAAGATTTTACTTCATTGGAATTATTTTTTATATTCGATGTATTCAGTTGCTCATTAAGTTGCGCCAGTTTCTGATATACTTTTTCTTCATTCGGGTCTTTATAATCTTCTCCCGGCAAGGGGTTATATGAGGAGTTTGGAGATGCAGGTGTGAGATGAAAAAAGGACGTGTCTTTATTCCCTTCCACTTTTAAAAATGGATCATTATTTATTTCTTTTCCGAGTTTTATTGAATCCTCATCGGCCTGTTCATAAAAGCTAAGCTTGTTTTCAGATTTATCATCTTTGAGATGTGCACTGGGCAACTGCAGATTGAGACCTGTAGATGTAACCGGCTTTTGGGATCCTTTCCCCGATCCACCTCCCAGTGCCCAGAATGCCATAGTTATAAAAGGAAGAACCAGAGCCGGAAGTACCAGCAACATTTTTCTTTTGCGTAAAAAAGCCGGGGAAAGAATTTTACTTTCTGTTTGTTTGTTGTTCATAATATAGGTTTTCTAAATAATTAATAGTATCGGTTAAATGTGGCCGCGTAGAAAGAAGACTATCGAATTTCAATTTTCCTTTGGTAGTCTTTTGTAAACTATCCAGGTAAACTTTGAAGCTGTGAATTCTTTTAAACTCCCGTTCATTAATGAGAGGTCGTATCCTTGGTTCTTTTAAAAGTGGTATTGCGCGAATCGGGCTGATAAAATAAAGATTCGTGTTTTCTTTTTTGAAACTTTGGTACATAACAATGATGCTTACACTAAGAAAGATTAAACAAAAAACCAAAAAAAACATTTTTATTTTTTTAGGTGAAAATCCATTTGTTTTTTGTTGTAACCAGGCAGCAAACACGTGTAGTTTGTTGTTCAGATAAAGCAATTGTCTTATCAAGAAAGGAGGTAATTCCTGCTGTTTTCTTTTCTGTTTTCGGAATAATTTCATATCTAACGGTTTTCTGTTTTCAGATCTTTATTTTCAATCGTATTCCATTTTTCAATTAAAAATCCATGAGGGTTGTTATCCGACCTTGACACATTTCGCAGGAAACCTTCTGTAATTAAACTTCGGGTAGTAATATTACTGGGACGTGTGATCTTTTCTGTTGCATAGCAACGGAAATAATATGGATATGAATTCATATTCAGGGATACACTGTCCACATTAATTTCCTGGCTTACATTCCCGGAGATAATTCCTGCGTAATAATTATTTTCTTTTAAACTTTCATATATTCTTTTAGCAGACCCGTCGGCGAGATACAAAGCTTTGGTAATATTGGATTGAATGACTTTATCATCGGGGTCCAGGGAAAAGAAATATTTATGAAACATCTTTACATGATCTCTTGCTTCTACCGGAATATTTTCTCTGCGGTCACCTGCAAAAGCTTCGAGCGCTTTGCCATTGGCGAGAATATAAATTCTTGATTCAATAGCTGTCGTCTCTTTATAACTATTGTAAATAACATAAGAGCAAATCATAACACAGGATAGAACCACCAGGAATGCAAAGTTCCTTACCTGCTTAAAAGCTGTATCAATATTTTTTGCTTGTCTGAACATGATTATTTTTTTAACTCTACTTAAATAAACACGGCTTATTTCCCACTTAATTTATCTTTAAAATAGCCTTCGGATACTCCATTACTACTCATACTACCACTCATTTTATTTGCTGCACTACCCATGGAATCAGCCACCATTCCGGCGCCGGAAGAAACCTTATTCACCGCTGATGTAGCAGTAGAAGAAAATACATTGCTTACTTTATACAAAAGTGTATTACTGCCTCCTGCATTAACGATGTAGTTTGCCACTGAAGGCACCGTGAAATAACCAATGATGCCAATGATCATGAAAATGAGATAGGCTGTATCAGCTGAAGAGAAAAATGTATCCCCGGAAGAATTGATTTGCTGAATATCAAGGGCAATCATTTGTTCCTGGACTTTCCCAATGATCGAACCGAAAATATTAGCCACCGGTAACCAAAGGAAAACATTTATGTAACGTGCTACCCATACCATAAGCGTATGGCCGAGGCCGTCAAAAACTGCCAGTCCAAATACGAGTGGCCCCAGAATGGCCAGTACAATTAAATAAAAAGTACGAATCGTATTGATGCAAAGAGCCGCGGCCATGTACAGCACTTGCAGCACTTCACTCATCCACTCTTTGATGGAATTTCGAAAATTGTAGGAGGCCTTGGACATTGCAAAACTGATGTCATTGCCGATAGAAGAAATCCATCCTTCGTTATCGGCATTGGGGTCATCCGGGTGTGTATAAGCATACCATTTATCGCGGTTGCCATCTCCATTTTCGCCAACATACATTTGCCAGACTGTGGTTTTTTTGATTGCTTCTTCTTTTTGTTTTAAAAGAAGGGCAATTGATTTATCCGAATTATCCACCATAGCTCCGGTGGCAGTAACGGTTGGTTGCATTACGCCATTGATCATAGCAATTACGGATGGGAAAATAAGTATTGCAAATCCGATTACAAAGGGCCGGAAGAGCGGGTAAAAATCAATAGGTTCCGCTCTGGCAATATGTCCCCAGACTCTTGAAGCAATATACCAGGTTGCTGCAAAACCAGCGATGCCGCGGCCTACGCCAATTAATTTTGAGCAGAGTGGCAGCATCTCATTATAGAGTTGATCCAGAACTTTTTGAAGGCCTCCTATATCATTTGCCAGCACCTGAGCATGTGAAAATTCAGGCAGGCATAATCCCACTATCACGATTAACGTGATCCGTACACACAGTTTCATTTCTTATTTGATTAATGGTTAACATTGTAGAGTTGATTCATTACAGAGATATCATTTGCATCTTTGGCTCTTTGCAGTGCCAATATTTTGGTGCTGCTATTAAAATGCCGGAGAAACATCAGTTCATTTTCGACTTCTTTCCAGATATCATCAATGGCGCTTAATCTTTCATCATCGGACATACGGAGTTTATTGGCAGTTACTATTGTTACCAGTGCATCTAAATTTTTTACCGATTGATTGAACAGATTTTTATAAACTTTAGAGAGGTAATCAATTTCATCCAATGTAAATAGATTGGTTTCCCTGAATTGCCTGAAGGCTGTTTTATATTCAGAAACGATCTTTACCTGCGCAGCAATAATGTCTGCAATCCTTTTATAATTTCTAACGGCCGGGCTTACTTCCAATAAGCTATTTAAAAATGCCTGGTGTAAATTGAAATTGCCCTCAGAAATATTTTTGATGGAATTATATCCACCTGAAACAATCTCATATCCCTTCTTTAAATCCGTTAAAATATTTTTTAGGGATGCCAGCTTCTGTACATCCAAAAGCAATTGTTTTGCTTCCTGTGACTGGGCATACGTTTTAGTTAACCCACAACAAAAAATGATTAATAAACTCATTACACACTTTTTCATACACACTGTTTATTTATTATAAACTCATTGGCTAATATTCATCAAAGCCCTGCCCGTTCTTACATCATTGGCATCAATAAATCTTTGTATTGCCAGCTCATTTGCTTCATTGGTGAAATGTTGCGCAAAAACATATTTATCCTTCATCTCTGCATGCAAAGCATCAATCCGTTTGATTCGCTCATCATCTTTCATCTGTAAGCTTCCGTCTGTTACCAGTAAAATCAATTGATCAATAATATTGGTACAACCATCCAAAAGATTTATAAATACTCTGTTGCAATAACTGATTTCATCCGGAGTCAATTGCCTGCTTTGCCGGAGGGCATTTTTTTGTTGGTGATAGCCCTGAATAATTTTAACCTGTAAGGCGATAATATCAGCAACCTTCCAATACAATTTTATTTTTGGATTAACATTTTTAAGCGAAGTAAAATATTCATCGTGCAAAGAGAAATCTCCTTTTTTAATGTTTTGAATCGCAGTCAATCCATTCTTTGTAATGGCATATCCCTTCTCCACATAAGTGGCATAAATTTGCAAAGCAGCAATTTGATTAACCAGGTATTTAATTTGAGTTTTTTTCTGTTGTGTCCATTCCTTCCAGTTTTGTGCATTCACTCCGGAAACAGTAATAATTAAAATTATCGTTAGTATTTTTTTCATAATTATTTATTGAAGGCCATACATTTTTTTTACCACCGCAACATCATTTTCATCTTTGGAGCGCTGAAGTGAAAGCAAAATATTTTGAGAATTGAATGACCTGAGATCGTTCAAATTTGTTTGCATTGCATCTGCAGCACGGTTAATAATTTCCATTCTTTTTGCATCCGTCATTTGAGTAGTGAATGAATTAATAACAAGAGCTATCTGATCCAGGTTCTTCAGGCTTGCATCTATGATCCCGGTATAGACCTGCCCGATATAACGGACTTCATCAGTAGTAAAATGACCATCCTGCTGAACACCATTCCATGCTTTATGATATTCCTTCACTAAAGCAATTTGTTGTTGAGTGATTTCTTTAATGCGGTGATAATAGGACAACACATCCTTTACTTTCCGGAGTTCATCAAAATAATTCTGATAGAGGTCTTTTTGTTTTTGCACCCAGTCTGTGATCTGGTCCAGCTTTAATTTGGACATCGTATTTTCAACTACCTTTTGCGCATTCTGCAGCCAGATCGTTTTGGTTTGCAGTCTTTGAATTTTGAGATCCACTGCAATAATTACTTTTTTAATTCCCTGTTTAATAATCAGCGTAATCGGATCCTGGGCTTTTGTTTCAGGCGCTATACTCATTAGTACAATTACCATGCACACCCATAGCTTTTTCATGGTTTGATTTATTTTATTTTTCGATAAAATGCATTTCCAATAATTAGTTCATTAGCAGATTCAGTAAAAGAATACGTTCTCCCATGTTTTTGTTCCTGTAACTGTCCGCTTTCTTCATCCAATATGCCAAAAGAGCTTTCTTTTTTATATTTTTTAGCTTGTTTCAACCCATTAGTAATCCGGTTAAATCCTGTTCTTCGTTCAATCCAATAAGTGCTATTATTATAATGACGAATCACAACAGTATCCATAGCGATACTGAATTCATTTTTAGAACTATTTACATACATCCCTGAAATATCTTTTGTAGCAGTTGTATTGCAGCTTACGCAAAAAACAAATAAGACCAGGACAGATAAAACTCCATTGCGAATGTCATTTGCCAGTGCTGTTATTCCCTTTTTCATGCTTCCATATTTTTTTGAATACTCATGCACTTTCAGTTTCTCACTTTCTTCTGTGGTATAAGCCAGGTATTCTTCTGTTGATACTTCTGTCCTGTAAACTCTTGAGAGCATACCTCCGAGAGAGATAAATACTTCCTTATATTTTTTTGATGGATCGTTGGCTTTGTTGATTGATAGTACGAGGGCTTTTTCTTTTTCTGTAAGACCCAACAGTTCCTGGATTTGATCAAACTTGTTCTGGTACTTTGACTGATCAAGCAAAATCTTGCAGTCACTGTTATTGATGATAGCTTGCTTTACAACAGGTGAAGAAATGATATCTTCCACTTCCTGTGTTACTACAATGGCTTCACCAAAAAATTTGCGAACGGTTTTAAAAAGATATTTGATGTATTCGGCCATGCCTTCTTTCGCAATCGCTTTCCAGGCTTCCTCAATCAGTATCATTTTACGAATACCTTTTAGTTTCCTCATCTTGGAAATAAAGACTTCCATGATGATGATCGTAACCACAGGAAAAAGTATGGGATGGTCCTTAATATTATCCAGTTCAAAAACAATAAAGCGTTGCTGTAATAAATCCAGATTTTCTGTGGCGTTCAATAGATAATCAAATTCACCACCTTTATAATAAGGACGCAATACGTACAGGAAATTCGATACATCAAAATCCTTATCTTTCACTTTATCATTGATCAATACCTGTACAAATTCAGTTTGCAGGAATTCATAAAAAGTATTAAAACAGGGAAATAAGATTTTATTCTTTTCCAGGTGTTCATAATAGAGTTGCAGGGCATTGGATAGCGCTACATATTCACTGCGGTTAAAATTTTCATTGTCTTTTTTCCAGAGAGCAAGCAATAAAGTTTTAATGCTTTCTTTTTTCTCTGTATCCAGCAAATCACCTTCTGCAATGTAAAATGGATTAAATTTTATAGGGTTCTTTTCATCATAAGTAAAATAGTATCCGTTAACCAGATCACAAAGCCCTTTATAGGAATGTCCTACATCCACCAGCACCACGTGTGTTCCCTGTTCATAATAGGAACGAACCATGTGATTGGTAAAAAAACTTTTACCGCTGCCACTGGGACCCAAAATAAATTTGTTTCTATTGGTGCAAATTCCTTTTTGCATGGGTTCATCGGAAATATCGACATGCACGGGTTTACCACTTAGCCTGTCACCCAGACGCAATCCAACAGGGCTTATGGAAGAACGATAATTGGTTTCCAGGTTAAAGAAACAACAGGCCTGCGGTGAGAAAGTATCGAAGGTATCGTTCATGGGAAAATCAGCAGCATTGCCGGGAATACCAGCCCAGAAGATTTGTGCAGATCCTTCTGTTTCCAGTTTGGGAGTTGCATCCATTTGTGTAAGCGCAGAAGAACAAAGATTCCTGATTTGTTTTAAGTCCTCTTTATTGTCTGTCCATGCCAGCAAATTAAAATGTGCCCTGACTGATAACCTTTGTTCAGAGATGGCCTCATTCAAAAAATTATCTGTCGCTTCTTTAGCTATTGCATTTTCACGGCTGTAAGCAGATAAAGATTGAAGCCTTAATCTTTTACTTTCTAATTTTTGTAAAGTCTTTTGTACATCTTCTATAAACACATACTGGTTGTAAATATGATTGCAGGAAAGCAGCTGTCCAATGGGTGATGCAAAACCTACACTGAACTTTGTTTTATCTGTTGAATACTTATCATAGTTTATTCTTGAACCACAAAGAGCTGGAACAAATTCTGCATCCCACATTGTATAGAGCTGGCAATAATTTTCACCAATCTTCCATTCCGGTTTAAATTCTATATCCCGGATAATTTCCGTGTCAGTCTGCAGGTTCAAATACTGTACAATCAAATCAACCAGTTCTGCATCCTTCAACTGTTGAATGGTAATAAACCCACTATCTAATAATATCTTTTCAAACTGTCCAACATGATTCATGAAATCATGGTAATATTTAGGCTGAAGTGTTTCCTCAGGTACAATTGTTCTTCTCAGTAAACTTGAGAATACAGAGGAAGCCCCTTTTCTGTTAGCTGGTTTCTTTGTGAGCAAAATATAGCATTGGTGGTCGAGGTACGGCCTTTCATTAAAAAACCTGTCACTGCATCTGCTTAAAAAACTATTGTCTTCTTTTATAAAATTGGGTTGGTATTTTGCTTCGGTAAACCAGTCCTGTTTGTGCAATATGGAATGTGGGGGCAATACTTTAATGGCCTTTATCCATGCATGATGAAATGCTTCATATTCATCATTGCTCAGTGTAAATAACTCTGGTAACTGTACTTTAAAAGCTACAGTAACATCACCCATTTTGGATAAGATGGCATTATGCTCCACGCCATAAATTGGTATTATATCAAACAGATTTTTCATGCATTAATTGCTTTTTAAAACGGATGATTGAATAACTTTTAATCACTTTTGGGACTGCTTTTTTGGCCATTTTTTTCATCAATCCATATTCTCCATAAGTGCGGCTTAACTTATATACATACATAAATAAAGCGGTAGCAAGAAAAACAATCAATGCCAGGCAAAGAAAAACATTTACACCGCAGATATAGATGATGGCAAAGAATATCAACAAGGCAACAAGCCCTCCCCCCAGGTACCAGATGTACTGTGCCTTCAGCCCCTTAAACTCAATGGGCTTGTTAATGCCTTTGTTGATTTGATATACACTGTTACTCATTACTGATATTTTAAATTTTAAAAAGGAAAGAACATAAATATCGTGTTCACCAAAACCATTTCTTCACACCATAAACCGTATTCTGTAAAAAGTTTTTAACTTCCATTCAATTCACAATTAAATAGTAATGCAAATTAATATGCCTTAGGACTTTTTGGGGTGAACTCAAGTGAACTAAAGGTGAATAAACAGTAAACACACAAACTGATATAGGATTTCTAATCAACAGGAAAGAGAAGAAGACACAACATACCTACAGGGTTATCAAGGGTATCATGGACCAAAGTAAGGAAGAAATCTGTTTTGTTACCAACCTATTAGCCGAAGACTGCTATACCATTGCTGAATGGTACAAACAAAGATGGCAGATAGAAACCTTCTTTAAATTTATAAAGCAGTATCTTAATGTAAAGCACCTGGTATCAAGAAACGAGAACGGAATAAAAGTTATGATTTATATGACTATGATCCTGGCTATGTGGTCGGAGACCTGCGCCAGTTGTGGAAATTTTTTTTATCTATTTTCCATCACCGTGGTTAAGATATCAAGTACTTCCAATTGCTGTATAGGTAGCAATTTAAATTCTTGGTTAGTTAGGTCGGATAAAAGATTGAGGTTCGTCTGAGGTAGGCCTACTAGTAAATTAGCAAAGACCAATGAAACAATTCGCTGCCGCATCAGATTGTCTATGAATAACTCCAAATACAATGATTTAATGAATTTAACTGCTTCATAAATTAGATTTATATCTGGATTCCAGCTATATTTTAGGTTTTCTAAACAAGTCGAAAAGCAGTTTTCTTTTCCGCTCACAAATTTAATTAATTCTTCTTTCAGGAGGCTAGCAGAAATTGGAACGCCTATATAGTTGTGCTCAAGCAAAAACTCTATAATCTGCATTCTATTTTCACTATGGAATTCATACAAATATAATTGGCTACCGATAACTTTTGATGGTGAACTACGCAAAGATCTATAATATATTACGTCATCTGTAAGCAATATGAAGTTATCTCTATCTGAGAGGAGTTTGTTTTCCATAATTAGCTGCAAATAAGCCGAATTTTTCTGCTCCTCTGAAAAATTCATAATAAAATTAAATCTTTCAGGAACCTCTATCACCTCGCAATTATTATTTATCCAAATAAGAATCTCTTCATAATGAGAAGCCAATTTCTCATTAAAGTCATCAGGATAGATGTGCGGGTAAACGCGATCATGTCTGATAGACAAAGACATTTTAGAATGAGGCGAATTTCGTATATCTGAAATAAGACCAATCAAAATCGCGCTTATGAATGATGAAACTATAAATTTTCTTTTATAAACGAGACCGTACTTTATTGACAGTTCATATAACAAGCAAATAGACGTTGGGTCTAATACTAAGTTTACATCATTATTTATCGCGACGTGTTTAGAAACAGAAGATGAAATTGCCTTAAATTGTTTACCGGATGGTGAAGATAATGTGTAGTAAGCACCAAATGGATTATCTTTAAAAATTCTCATTGTTATTTCTGAAAATGATATATTACCTAAGCCGGACAAGCCGGAACTAAACAGGAAAACATTTAACTTTCCAATATTATGGAATCACTTACTCAAAGATATTGCGAAAAAATCAGCGGCATACTTGGTTGTTACGACCGCATAGTTATCACTGGCACACTGCC
>DATKQQ010000170.1:0-4695 GCA_035532615.1 Hanamia sp. | reverse complement strand
GCAGTGTGCCAGTGATAACTATGCGGTCGTAACAACCAAGTATGCCGCTGATTTTTTCGCAATATCTTTGAGTAAGTGATTCCATAATATTGGAAAGTTAAATGTTTTCCTGTTTAGTTCCGGCTTGTCCGGCTTAGGTTTAATGGTTGTAGATCCAATTCCGGGTTGGCAGTTTTTTAATGCCAATGATATATTTAAAGAAAGAGTCTACAGGGATATCAGGGAAATGATACGACGCGACAGAAATCATCCCTGCGTAATTATGTGGGAAGTGAGCTTGAATGAAAGTTATCCTCCGGATAGTTTTAGAATAAAATCTGCATTGTTAGCACATGAAGAATATCCGGGTGATCAATTTTTTACATCCGGCGATACGTATGGATCAAAAAAAACCGGATGGGATGTTCCATATAATAGTTGGGTAGATCCGTTTGGCAGGCCACAGGATGTGCAGCCGGAACGACCCGGTTTTGTAAGGGAATATGGAGATTATGAATTTGGTGGTTCCGAAAGTACAACAAGGGTGAATCGCAGTGACGGAGAAAAAGCTTTATTAGGAAACGCCTGGAATCTTCAGTGGGAACATAATTTATTACAAGGCTCTGAATATTATCCATGGACGATAGGAGATGCCAACTGGGCTTTCTTTGATGGATTTGAAGCCACAGCTACCACCACATCTGATTGGGGCATTATGGATGTTTTTCGAATTCCTAAATTCAGTTTTTATTTTTTCCAAAGCCAGATAGATCCTTATGCAAAGATTCATGGAGCAGATAACAAACCTATGGTGCATATTGCTAATTGGTGGGCACAGGAAAGTACTTCAAAAAAGATTGTAGTTTATTCTAATTGCGACGAGATTGGATTATATGTAAATGGAAAGTTGATTAAAAAACAAAAACCTGATAACGGGCCGGATAGCCCTTATGGCGATTGGGGAAAAGGTGGTAATCCATTTGATGGAGGAAATTGTAACAATCTGGAACATCCACCATTCACTTTTGAAAACATTCAATTTGAGCCGGGAGAAATTAAGGCGATTGGATACATTAAAGAAAAACCTGTTGCTTCCGATATAGTACATACTCCTGAAAAGCCAGCCCGCTTGCAGATCTTAGTAAGTTTTATGGGTAAGGCATTAGTTGCGGACGGTGCAGATGTTGTTTTTATAAATGTGAGCCTGGTGGATAAAAATGGTACCGTAGAGGTTTTGGACAACGACACTCAAATTAAATTGGGTATTTCGGGTAATGCAATTATAGTAAACCCGACAATAAGTAAAGTAAGAGGAGGTATTGCATCTTTTCTTATTAGATCAACGGAAATTCCGGGATTAATACAGCTTAAAGCATCAGCAATCAATAGTAAACAAAGTTTTACGACTGATTTTCAATTTCATTCTGTAAAGAATTCAATGAATGATGCTGACAACTATCTGAACTGAATTTCAAAATTGAACGTAACTAAAAAATAGAAACATGCAAAAATACTTTTCTGTCTTTTTTATTTTTATTAGTTTCAATTGCTTTTCACAAAGCAATTCCACCTTTCGTGAATACAACAAATCATTCATCACATACCCCTTTTCTAACCCGAATCCTGATCCGGATCCAACTTCGCTTTTTTACCCCTATTTTCGTTACGATGGTTTTACGGATACCCCGGTTCAGAAAGAATGGAAGGTAGTAGAACTGGATAACGATTTTATTAAAGTAATCATCATGCCGCAGATAGGTGGTAAAATCTGGACAGCGATTGACAAAAAAAATGGGAAACCCTTTATTTATGATAATGATGCTATTAAATTCAGGGATATTGCCATGCGTGGACCGTGGACGAGCGGTGGACTGGAAGCTAACTTTGGAATTTTTGGGCACACACCAGGCGTAGCAACTCCCGTAAATTATCTTACCCGAAAAAATGCGGATGGAAGCGTGAGTTGTATCATTAGCCTGCTTGACCTGCTTACACAAACACGCTGGAATATGGAAATAAATTTGCCCAAAGACAAGGCGTACTTTATCACCCGATATTTTTGGCACAACGATACACCACTACCGCAACCATATTATAGCTGGATGGACCTGGGAGAAAAAGTAGCAGACAGCCTTGAATATATTTTTCCCGGCAACCATTACATTTACCATGATGGGAAAGTTTATGATTTTCCGATTAACCCGGAGAATCATAAAAATATTTCTATTTATGATCAAAACGATTTTGGAGGCCCAAAGTCGTATCATGTTACCGGGGTTTACAGCAAATATTACGGAGTGTTGTGGCAAAAAGAAAATTTTGGAATGATCCATTATGCAGAGCGCCAGGATAAGATTGGAAAAAAAATCTGGATATGGGGTTTATCACGCCAGGGAATGATTTGGAAGAATTTGTTGACGGACCATAGCGGACAATATACCGAAATACAAAGTGGAAGACTGTATAATCAAAATGCTCCCGAAAGTGTATTCAGCCCTTTTAAGCAATTTGATTTTGCTCCCTATAATACGGATACATGGAGTGAATATTGGTATCCTTTTCAAAATACCGATGGAGTAACTAAAGCCGATCTGAATGGTGTTATAAATATTAAAACTGTTGATGGAAAAAAAGTAATTTTTGTTTCGCCGGTAAGCTATATCAACGACACATTAAAAGTGTGGGACAATCAGGAAAAACTAATCCTGAATACGCCGGTTAGTCTAAAGCCTCTGCAATCTTTTCAACAAAGTATTTCTCCTAAAAATGGAGAATCTATTGAAAAAATTGCACTTGCAGGAAGTGTAATAAAATTGAATGTCAGCGCTGCCAAAATATTAGACAGGCCATTGGAGCCATACAAAAATTTCGATTGGAATACCGCGTATGGATTTTATCTCAAAGGAAAATATGAATCCGGTACCCGGTATTATTCAGAGGCAGAAAATGATATTCGTGTATCCTTATTCAGAGGGCCGGCGTTTATCCCCGCCTTGGATGAAATGGCTTTTTTGCAATACCGGAAAATGAATTATGATTCTGCATATTATTTTGCACGCACAGCATTGAGTGTAAATACTTATGATCCTGCGGCCAATTATTATTACGGCCTTGCATCTTTAAAGCTCAATAAAATTTATGATGCCGAAGATGGATTCGAGGTGGCAGCTATCACACCTCAATACCGCTCTGCTGCTTACACAGAGCTGAGTAAAATAAAATTGCGACAAAAGAATTACAAACTATCTTTTGAATATGCTGATAAAAGTTTAGTGAATAATTCTGAAAATATAACAGCATTGCAGTTGCAATATGTTTGCGCCCGGTTATTGGGAAACCCGACTGAGCGGGAAAAAATAAAAACAAAGATTCTCAAATTAGATCCGATGAATCATTTTATTCGTTTTGAAGAGTATTGGCAAAATGAAAATGAGGCTACTAAAGCAAACTTTACGTGCCTTATCCGCGATGAATTACCACAACAAACTTATCTCGATCTGGCAATTTGGTATTCTAACCTTAATCTTAAAGAAGAAAGCGAAGCCGTGTTGGAGCTTTGCCCACAGAAGGATAATGAAATATTGTATTGGCTCGCATGGCTGCACAGGAATGATAATAATGCTGAAGTATATTTAAAAGAGGCAAATAACGGTAACGCCTATCTTGTTTTCCCTTTTCGGTCAGAAACGGTTCCTGTAATGCAATGGGCTGTTAATAATCCGATTGCAACCGGATCGCCAGACTGGAAAAGCAGATATTACCGGGCATTGATATATGCTTTTCGTAATCAGAAAATAAAAGCATTGCACTTATTAGAAAGTGGAACAGCACCTGAACAATTTGCACCTTTTTATGTTTTACGTTCCAGGATGCGGGATTCTGCCGATGTTCAGAATATTCAATCTGATTTATCCAAAGCACAGCAAATTGATAGAAACGATTGGAGATATGGAAAATATCTAACCCTATTTTTACTATCACAGCATCAATACGAATCTGCCTTGCAGTTGATTGAGCCTTATTATAAAAAGGATAAAGGAAATTATATGGCAGGTTTACTTTATGCCCGATGCCTGATGTTGAATAAAAATTATGGTGATGCTGAAAAAATATTCGATCGCATTAATATCCTCCCTTACGAAGGAGCACAGGAGGCACATAAATTATATGCACAAACGAAATTGATGCTTGCATTACAATATTTAAAAAAGCATGATTATAAATTAGCGCTTCAAAAAGTAAAAGAAGCACGCTTATGGCCCGAAAGGCTTGGTGCCGGGGCCCCTTATCCTGACATGATCAATCATTCGCTTGAAGACGAGATTGAAAAACTAATCAATCAAACGAAACAAGGACAAAAAATACCAGATAGCATTGTTGATGATTATATGAAAAAAATAAGCGGTGTTTCTGTTTCAAATGGCAATTAAAAAATATTTAGGCTTTTAGTTTTTATAATTTTAATGTGGTCTAAAAACAAAGAAGCACTAGAGTTGTCTCTCCCAAAGGAAATGTACACTAATGTATATTACCAACTAAAGTTTCGGTGTTGATAAAATGTTGGTAAACAGATAAATATATTTTAAAATAAAGTTGCATAAGTAGAGATAAATTGTTAATTTTGAGTGAGTTATAAACAAAAAACAACAACTCATACTTATGCAACAGTCCAAAAGTATTCAAAAGTTATCAGAAATAGATTGGGAATTTAAAAAA
>DATKQQ010000169.1:0-39616 GCA_035532615.1 Hanamia sp. | reverse complement strand
ATCTGTGATAGAATCGGCTGTCCGACAAATGTTTTACTTTTATCCATGTTATATTGTTTGTGTCGTAACAGCAACATAACAAAAAAGGGTGGCTTTTTAGCTCACCCTTTCATTATTTTTGTCGGACAATAGTGATTTTTTTTATAAAAATTAAGCAAATGAAAAAGAAAGTTGTATAGAAGATTGTTTTTTACGATTAACATTCGCAGCAGGTTTAAGTGTGCTTTTTCCATCAATATAAAAAACATCAGTTTCCTGGTAACGGGAGGCGACTATTATCTTAACATCTCCGGCATTATTGTCAAATAATTGCTGCACCAACTCAGGAGAATTATTATTTTTGGAAAGATGGGACAAAATTAAATGGCTCATAAATTTCGATCTATATGACACAAAAAGTTCTAAGGCTTGTTGATTACCTAAATGCCCCATGCCACCCCGAATACGATTTTTAAGATAAACCGGATAAGTTCCATTATTCAGCATTTCTTCATCATAATTTGCTTCCAAAAAAGCTGCGTTACATTGTGGAAAATATTTTTTTACATGCCTGCATGGAACACCAATATCTGTAAAAACGCCTACGAAAGCGTCATCACAGGAAATCACAAAACTATAAGGGTCGCTGACATCATGAAATTTTGGGAAAGCAATAATAGTTAAACCATCTATTATAACCGGTTGATGAGAAACAAAAGTATGTATCAGTTTTTCTTCAAAAATTAATCCTCCATGTTTCATTGTCAGTGGAGTGATATAAACAGGTATTTGATATTTTTTTATCAGGGTTGGTAATCCATTGACGTGATCAGTATGCTCGTGAGAAACAAAAACCGCTTTTACATTTTCTATTTTTAAACCTAACCGTTTCATTCTTTTTCCTATTTCCCTGCACGAAATACCTGCATCTACCAGTATTGCCTCGGTATTGTTTCCTATATAATAGCAATTACCATTGCTGCCGGAATTTAAAGAAGTAATGAATAAAGACATAGAAGAACAAAGGAAAGAAATTTTATGTAAGGTGTAAGGAGGTTTTTTATAAGAAAGATTTTTTACTGTTACAGTAACCACCAACCAAATAAATGATATTTCTATTTTCTGAATAAAAGACAGAATTCAAAAACAATTGTATTTTTATGAAACTCACTTTAATAATTTTTTTACTAAAATATTAATTCACAAACCAAATGAGCCTTTTATTAAACAGAAATACTTTTGGCAGTATTGCCAACAAAGGAAATGTACTTTCAAAGGAAGAAGCCAATCAATTATTGAATGATTGGGTGTTGAATGACAAGCTGCGTGCACACATGCGACAGGTAGCACATCTCATGAAAAGCTGGGCAAAAGAGAAAGAACAACTCGATGAAGCAGGTCAATGGCGCTGGGAAATGGCTGGTTTACTTCATGATGCTGACTGGGATCAGTGGCCGGATTTGCATTGCAAAAAAATTATAGAAGAATTAGAACAAAGAAATATTGATCCTGAAATCATCCGGGCCATCGCCTCGCACGGTCCCAATCACTTTGGCATAGAACCGGAAACTAAAATGGATAAAATGCTGTATGCTTTTGATGAATTATCGGGATTGATCCATGCATATTCTTTAATGCGCCCCGGCGGATATGAAGGAATGGAATTAAAAGGAGTCAAGAAAAGATTAAAGGAAAAATCATTTGCAGCTAATGTATCCAGGGAAGAAATTCAGGACGCTTGTGAGAGGGCAGGATTAAATTTGGAAGAAGTGATTCAGTTTATAATTGAGCACCAGAATCTCGTAAGTTTTAAAAATCTTTGAGGTCTCAATTTGCAACCTCAAAGCAAATTGTGAATTTAAACGATGATTAAAATATATTTAAGCAGAAAAAATCGCTTATGTAAATAATTCAAAGTATTCAAAACAGAATTTATGAAATCAGGGGCGAAAGAGTAATGCTTGATAGAGATCTTGCGGCTCTTTACGAAACGGAAACCAAATCCCTGAATCTTTCTGTTAAAAGAAACAGTAAACGGTTCCCTAAAGATTTTATGTTTCAGCTTTCCAAAGAGGAATTTGAAAGTATAAGGTTTCAATTTGAAACCTTAGAAATAAGTGATCATCCTTTAAGGTTGCAAAATGAAACCTTAAAGAAAGGAAGAGGTCAACATAGTAAATAAATACCTTATGCTTTTACAGAGCAAGGAGAGCAAGGAGTAGCCGTGCTAAGCGGTATTCTTAACAGCGACAAAGCAATAAATATGAATATCACAATAATGAGAGCACTTGTCGAAGTAAGAAGAATTTTATTAAAACAGAATGAAAGAAAGGAACAAATGAAAGAAATAAAAGAACGTTTAGGTGAGCACGATATACAATTAAGTCAAATTTATGACGCCATGGAAAATCTTTTGGATGAAAAAGCTTCCCAAAGAAAATGGAATGATCGCCAAAGAATTGGATTTAAAAAATAAATTTATCCAAATAAATTCTACCTGTGATTTTCATAAAAATTCACGGGAACCGATTCTCTCAATATCTTCATTTCTTCTTCATTGAGAGGAGGCATATTTATTGTAACAGCTTCCTTTAATTGTTCCATAGTTCTGATACCCACAATGGCAGAAGTAACCGCGGGATTTTTCAACACATACTGAATGGCGGTTTGGGCAGCACCTCTTTTACTTGAAGAAATCAATTTTACCGCGTTAGCAGCATCAGCAATTTGATTTGCGTTATAGTTCAAATATGGTTTTGCAGGTTTATCAATCAATAAACCACTTGCAACGCTTCCCCTTATTACAACACCAATATTATTTTCGCGAAGTAATTGTAAAGTATTTTCTTCGGGGCGGCGATCCAATAAACTGTATTGTGTCATTACACTTACAATATTCGATCTTTTTATAAATTCCCTTATCACATTTGGCCGGATAGATGAAAGTCCGTAATACCTTATTTTCCCTTGCTGAAGCAAAATTTCATAAGCTTCTATGGTTTCATCAATATTATCTTCCATCGTTCCACCATGGGATTGATAGAGATCAATATAATCAATTTGCAATCGCTTCAAACTTTCATCGGCACATTTCAAAATATAATCTTTTCGCGGATTCCAATCCCATCCGCTGCCATCGGCTCGCCATTGATTTCCGGCTTTGGTAGCTATGATTACTTTGTCTCTTTTCCCTTTAAAGACTTTGCCCAGAAGAGTTTCATTCAAACCTTTGTCGTATAGATCTGCAGTGTCAAAATAATTAATTCCATTATCAATTGCTGCATCAATAATATTATTAAAGTCTTTTTGTTCCGGCTTTAAAGACATACAGCCAAAACCTATCTTACTTATATTGAGAGTGGATTTTCCTAGAAGTTGATATTGCATGGTGTTTTGCTTTAAAGTTATGCAAAAAAAAAATGCAAACCAGTTGTTGTATCAATTAAAGAAAAGGAGAAAGTTTATTTTTTATATTGGGTTGAAGTTAATTTTATAACTTTCAGGCGAGTTAATAATCGAGGCAAAAAAGTCACTAAAAATTTCTGCGGGCCCGAAATAACCGTATTCTTTCCTTTTAGAAATGCTTCTATTCCCACCTTTGCACTGTTCTCCGGTGTGTCAAACTTTTTAGATTCGTAATTGGGAAAAGGACTATTAGCCACTCTTGCAAAATTCGTTTTGGTTCTACTCGGGCACAAACAGGTAACAGTAACATCTGTTTTTAAAAGCTCGCCAAATAATGATTCTGAAAAATTAAGTACATAGCTTTTTGATCCTGCATATACGGTTGAAAAAGGAATTGGTAGAAATGAGGCCGTAGAAGCTACATTAATGATTCCTCCCGAATTTTTTTTCTTCATGGAAGGTAGAAATAGCCAACAGAGTTCTGTTAAAGTATTGACGTTTAATTGTAGCATAGACTTATACTTATCGAATTCATAGTCTTCAAAATTGCCAATTGCTCCGAAGCCTGCATTATTTATAAGCACATCTACTTCCAGCTTTAATGAAGATATTTTATCAAATAATTCCTTTGCTGCACTTTCTTTTGACAGATCCATTACTATAGGAATGCATTGAACCAAATACTTTTGTTTGATACTTTCAGCCAGTGTTTGTAAATCATTTTGTGAACGTGCGACAATTATAAGATTCGCTCCTTTTTCAGCCAGTTGATTTGAAAATGCTTCACCAATACCCGAGGAAGCGCCGGTAACTAATACTGTTTTTGATTTAAAATTTTTCATTAAATTTTTAAAAATTAAATAGATTTACGAAATAAGAAAATCTTTTATTTATAGGTTTGTTGTATCAATCTTCCATCTCGCTTACTTTCACACTCCTATTAAAGCTTTCTGCCAATGAGATAAGTGTTTCGGTACGTTCAATACCTTTTATTTTTTGCAGGTCATCATGCAATACCTTTCTCAACTGGTTAATATCTTTACAAACAATTTCTATATACATACTATAATTTCCCGTGGTATAATTGAGCCTGATAATTTCGGGGATTTTTTCCAAATCTTTGGCCACTACATCATACATTGAACTTTTTTCAAGAAATATGCCTACAAAAGCGGTAATATCATAACCCAGTTTATTAAGATTTACTTTTAATCTTTTACCTTTAACAATGCCCAATTCTTCAAGCTTTTTTATGCGCACGTGGATAGTGCCGCCACTAACAAAAAGCTTTTTACCTAATTCGGCATAAGGCGTTTCAGCATTTTCCAGCATTTCCTGGATAATGCTTAAATCAAGTTTGTCAATATTAAATTTTGTAGGCATAACGTTTTTTTATTTTAGACAGATATCACAATATTACTAAATTATTTGAATATTATCTAAATTTCATTTCTTTATCTTAAAATATTTTTTTATTAATGTCATTATTATTAGATTTGCGTTATACTAGTTCTTACAAATTGTGGGGTGATGAAATTTTTGGCAGACATGCCCTCTTGTCTCGGGGGTGAGGATCACAGGATAAACATAGCATAGAGCCGTCCCGATGAAAATCGGGATGACCAGGGTCGACCACTGAACTTTGTGCTACAGCCAACTGCCTCGTGAAGGTTCGAGCCCTTCCCCTACAGCTTTTAATATTTAAGCCTTTGTAAATAACTGCAAAGGCTTTTTTATTTGTATCAAATAATTTTCTCTTAAAAAGATTGTAAAAACTATATTGCGCTCTATTTTTTTTGATTAATCAAAAGAGGAATATCGGATTTATATCAATAAATTTCATTAATGTTCAGCATTATTACCGGCAGTATAATTTTAAGTCTATTACATGCTACAATTCCCAATCATTGGTTGCCTGTAATTGCCATTGGGAAAAAAGAAAAGTGGTCAGTTCAGGAAGTAACAGAAGTTACTTTTATTTCGGCAATCGCACACGGTACAAGCACTGTACTAATAGGAATTATTCTTGCTTTTATAGGTGCTCAACTCTCAGGCAGGATTGAATATTTTACACATTTTATAGCCCCGGTAATCTTAATCTTATTAGGGCTTCTCTTCATGTATCGCCATCATAATCATAAACATTTTCACCTCGACGACAGCATTAAAAAAAAACTTTCTAAAAAGAAAATCATCGTAGCATTGGTATTAGCGATGTTTCTATCCCCATGTATGGAAATCGAGGCTTATTTTCTTTTAGCAGGCACACAGGCTAAATGGCTAATATGGTTTATCGCCGCATTATATTTAATAATTACCACAGTAGGAATGGTAACATTAGTGAGATTAGCCTACATCGGAATTTTAAAATTAAATTGGCACAAGCTGGAACACAACGCAGGAATCATTACGGGAATCACATTGGTAGCAACAGGCATATTGGCATTTTTTATACATTAAGTATTTCAAAAAAATAGGATTGATCTCCAATTCATTTTCATTTCTTTGCACTTTTATTTTTACCGCTTAAGTTTGCATCTATTTTATAAAAATGAAAGTTACCGACCACATTAAAGAATCAAAGGGTACCGGGATTTCTTTTGAAATTCTTCCGCCATTAAAAGGGAAAACTATTGAATCTATATATAACCACTTAGATCCATTGATGGAATTCGATCCAGCCTTTATTAACGTTACCTATCACAGGAGTGAGCAGGTTTTTAAAAAAAGAGCCGACGGAAGTTTTGAAAAAGTAGAGATCCGCAAGCGCCCAGGCACTGTGGGTATTTGTGCAGCAATAATGAATCATTATAAAATAGATGCTGTTCCACATTTGATATGTGGAGGATTTAATTTACAGGAAACCGAAAATGCATTGATTGACCTCGCTTTCCTTGGAATTGATAATGTGTTATTGCTTCGCGGAGATGCGGCAAAAAATGAAACCGTTTTTGAACCGGAAAAACAAGGTCATTCTTATGCAATTGATCTTTTAAAGCAAGCGGTTAATCTGAACAACGGGATTTACCTGGAAGATGATATTCGTGATGGATATAAAACTAAATTTTGCATTGGAGTGGCTGGTTATCCGGAAAAACATTTTGAAGCACCTAATATGCAAAGTGATTTACGCTATTTAAAAATGAAAGTAGATGCGGGTGCAGATTATATAACAACTCAAATGTTTTTTGATAACAAAAAATATTTTGAATTTGTAAAAAATTGCAGAGCCATTGGTATTGAAATTCCCATTATCCCCGGATTAAAACCTATTACTTCCAAAAAGCAACTTACTGTATTACCACGTACTTTTCATGTAGATATTCCTACCGAATTGAGCAATGAAATAATTAAATGCAAAACAGATGCAGACGTTGAGATCGTAGGAACAGAATGGCTGCTGCAACAATCGAGGGAACTTAAGGAAGCAGAAGTTCCTGTGTTGCATTATTATACTCTTGGCAAACCAAATGTAATTGTAAATGTTGCTAAAGAAATTGTTTAGCTAATTTTAAATTTTTATAGATAACAAAGGCTGCCAATAATATGATATTACTGACAGCCCGTCTTATTCTTGCTCAAAGAATTTATAAACCCAAAGGAATCCCCAAAGAAATGCTTACGATACGATATTTATTTTTATCGTTGGAGCTATTATCTGTTTGGGTAGAATTGATTTTAGATAAACCATATCCATAATTTACTTTTAATAATATTTTTCTTAAATCTATTCCGGCTCCTACATTTATTCCATAATCGAATCTTTTTAGTTTATCATAGCTTGCTTCTTCTTGTTGAGATGTAGTTGGGTCATCATTATTAAATTGTATAGTGCTTGTTGAACTGGATTTATCTCCTAAAAAACTAGTTTCTATTTTAGTTTTTCCTCCTATTCCCATGGCAACATAAGGGCCTGCATTGATAAAAATATTATTTCTATGAGTAAGAGGTAATCGAAGTACAAAGTTTACCGGCAATTCAAGATAAAGCGGATTAAAGCTGGCTTTTACATAATTATCATTGGTAGATGAGGTAAGATATGAATTGGCTTTAGCACCTTTGCCCTCAATAAGCAATCCGGCTTCCAGTGCTATTGGCTCTGTTTTATTAGATCGTGCCATTATACCGGCATTAAATGTAGTTAGTAAATTATTGTTTTGTGTTCCACCTGTATTAGTCGTGGTGATGTTAGAGAGATTTACTCCTCCTTGTACATAAATTTGAGATTTAGCAGTTGTAAATAAAACAATACATACTGCAATAGCTAATAATTTTTTCATTACTTAGTTTTAGAATTTAATGAGTAGATTTTGAAGAACAGTTTGCCAAAAACTTTGCCAATACCTTCAAAATGAGGTATTAGTTAATAAAAATTTTGCTAAAAATTTTGTTTTGAATAAAATATTAGAAATCACTTAAAGGGACTCCAAATGAGATACTCAATACGCGATATTTATTTTTATCGTTTGAAGACAGATCTATTTGTCCGGAATTAGCTTGCGCCAAACCCATTCCATAGTCCAATTTGAATAACAATGTTCTAAAATCTAAACCTGCCCCAAAGTTTACACCGTAATCAAACATTCTTAGATGTGAATAAGCCTGGTCAAACGGGTTAGCCGCAGAAGAGGAATTTGAGAATTGAATATCCGTTTTAGAATCAACACTAACTCCACCTATATTCCCAACTAATTTTGATTGCCCTGCAAGCGCGATGGCAACATAAGGACCAGCACTTATAAATAATTTTGACTTTTTGGGGAACTTAAAATAATAAACAAGGTTAGCCGGTACCTCCAGGTAAAATGGATCAAAACTTACCGTGTAAGAATCTTCACCTGATGCATTAATTTTTGCTTTTGAACCTTTTCCTTCTATTAGCAACCCTGTTTCAAAGTCTAACGATCCTTTAATACGGAACTGATCTAAAGCTCCCACATTGAAAGTTGGGAGCGACGTGTTTTTCTGTGTTTCGCTCGACTGGTTTGTTGTAATTGTAGAAAGATTTAGTCCAGCTTGTATATATATCTGAGATTTTGCGGTTGTGCATAATCCTGCACATAAAGCAATAAAAAAGAATTTTTTCATACTTAGGTTAAAAATTTTAATTGAAGATTTTTTAAAGAAGGGTTTTTTCTAAAAGCTTTTATAATTTGGCCACAAATGAACGATATTAAAATCTAATAATTTGCTAAAACCCGAATTATCAAGGTTTAAGCGAGTGAAAAAAATTTCAAAATAAACAATGAGAGACTATTTTGTTAGTTCCTGAAATACTTTCTCATTCTCTTTAACCGGATATTTCTTTTCTAATTGAGCTACCCACTTTTGTTCTAAAAAATTTTGATAATCATTAATCACCAGGCCGCGTGCGTCTTCAAAATCTCTTTGTTCATGGTCCGGATAAAGCTTAATTATTTTAGCAAATACCGCAGTACCATCTGTTTTATTGATAACGGGTAGGGTTATTAATCCAACCGTAAAATGAGTTCTTCCCACAACGGGGATTTGGCCTAATTCATACCTGCCTGAATCTGCCTGCACATGGGTTGGGTTTTCAATTATAATTTCTCTCCACGTTTTCCTTTTTCTTAATTGTTTAATACTTTCACTGGCAACTTCTTTATTTGAACATGAAAATATGACTGCTTCAGCACTTGATCTCCAAAAATATTTTTCTTTGTGTTGCTGGTAATAACGAAGTAGTCCAATACTATCTGTTGATGCTTTTCCCCACACATTACGCTGCATTACCTCAAACAGCATATTACCTTCTTTGAATTCCTGGATTTGATTTTTAAAAGCCAGGCTAAAATTCTGTAACCGTGAAGCATAATTGGCAACAACAGAAGCATCCACAAACTCTGGGTATAATGTTTTGTAAGATTCGTGATTTCCTCCCGGAACAGTTTTATTTGAATTCCTTAAATAAAGATTCCAATCGCGGACTTTTACATTTGCATGATTGTTGAATGTAAATAAAATGGTGTTTTCATTTATGTTGCCGACAGTTACATTTTTATTTGTAATTAAAGATGAATCACTTACCTGCCATAAATTTTCTTTATTCACTGTCATTTTTTTAAAGCCTATTTTAGGTAAAATTTCTGAAATGAATTTCTGTTTGGCAATATTGATACGGCTGTCATGTAACACTTCCTGTTCTAAATTAGTCATAAATGGTTTATCATTTTTTGTTTCAGGAACAGGCGATACAGAGATACGTTTGATGATATGAAAACCAAATTTGGTTTCAAATGGTTGGGAAATCTCTCCATCTTTGGTAAGCGCAAAAGCGTGATCTTCAAAAACCGAATCGTATTTAGCTGTCCCGAACTCTGGCATTAAGCCACCATTCATATACGTACTTCTATCGTCACTGAATTGTTTTGCCATTTTCGCAAAGTCGGCTCCATTCATTAATGCATTATAAACAGAATCCGCTAATTTTTTCGTTTTTTGTCTTGGAATAATGAAGCCATCGGGCACCGCGAATAATATCTGAGCCAAAGTTATTTTCCCTACAGCATGTCGATCTCCCACATTTTTAAAGATGTACCATCCTCTTTTAGTTTCGAATGGAGTGGCTGACTGGCCTGGTTTTAATTCATAAACAATATTTTCAAATTCATAAGGCAACGAAAAAACCGTTATAAAACCCAAATCAGCTTTTTGTACATTGGGCCTGCTTTTATTCACTTGAGCGAGGATTTCTGAATCGCTGGTATTGGATCTTAATAGTTTATATACTTCGCTGATGACTTTGTGTGATAGGGATGAATCGGAAACCTCCGGTACAAAATAATAAACCGCATGAATATCTTTTTGACTGCGTTCAAAAGCTTCATTCGTTAATCTATTTATTTCATCCTGGTCTTTCAGATAATTATTTTGTACCTGGCTACGAAAATTTTCAAGATCGGCTTTGAGAGAAGGCAGTGTATCAAGATGCATATCTTTTGCGGCCTGTACCTTCAATTTGAATTTAATATACAGATCAAGATAATTCCGCAATCCCTGTGAACTAACTGTATCCGACGTTTTGTTTTTGTTATAAGCATTTAAAAACTCTGTAGCACTTACTTTATGATTGCCATAAGAAAAAAGCGTTTGTCCATAAGAAATGAAAATAAAAGAAACAAAAAGACAGAGTAGAAACAGCTTTTTCATTAAAATATTTTTTTACAAGATGAATAATTTCCCTGGGTTGCGAATTTTTTTTGGGAATTTATTTCATAACGTTACCGTTCGATTTTGACAATTGATTTTTTATTTTTACCTGGAGTAAATCATTCATTTGCTCAAGTGTTAATTTTTTGGCAATAATTTTTTTGTCTTTATCCAAAAGATACAAAGTTGGTGTTTCTATTACATCGTACAATTGCTTGTAAGATGGTTGTTTAGCGGCTTCCACAATTTTTCTCTGTGCATCGGTTTCGTAAACATTAATCCAGTTTCCCATATTATGTTCTTTAATAAACTGAATCCATTGTTTCTTATTACTGGTTTCTGTAAGCACACCGTACATTTTTACTCCTTCATTTTTCCATTTGGCATTATAAATAGAATCAAGACGAGGTACCTGAATACGGCAGTGGCCACATGTAGGATCCCAAAAGCAGATAACGATATAATCTGATTTGATATTATATAAAGGCATTTCTTTTCCTGTAGAATCAACCATTTCAAGGTTGGCAGCTTGCTCTCCTATCAGGTTAGACATTAGCATGTAGGCCCTGTTGGAAATGGTTGCCATTTGTTTTTTATTCAACCATGGAGAAAGTCCTTTCGAATGATATTTTTCAAAGAGATGTACAAAAACCGCATCTTGTCCCATGTATTTCGGATTGATATATTCATCCGTAAGCCAGTTGAGTAAAAACTTATACATCTCCGGAGAAGATCTTGCCAATAACAATAAATAATCTGATTCCTTAATAATAGAATCCGGGACCGGAGAAACCACATTCCTGAAATATTGCTCTACTTTAGGAAGAAAGAATGGGGTACGAATAATACGGTCATCCATAAATGTAATTCCATCCCAATAATGTTTTTTATAATAATTGTAATTATCCAGGGAATCCTGATGTGAAACAGGATGAGGGATCAACATTTTCGTCTCCTTCATGCTGGTGAGCAACGCTGCCAACATAGATTCAGGATGCTCTTTGATCATTTTGTCGCGGTAATCATTTAATTCTTCACTCAGTTCCTTATATTTTTTTTCGTGAAATGTGCTGTCTTCTTTGTTTTTTGAACTTCTGTAAGCTTCTATCTCTTTTTGTAAAAAAACGCCCTTGGAAAAAACGTATTTTTGATATTGCTGAAAGAGAACATTTTCAGGTGAACCCGTTACTTCTGTTTTGTGAATCAGGTCCGTGGTATCTGCTTTGATCGTGATAACCTGGCCTTTATCAACTAAAAAATCATACAATTTATCTTTACCTGGAAACACGATAGAATAAACACCGGGAGGAAGTTTTTCTTTGCCTTCAAATATGGCAATGCCTTTTGAATTCACAATTGCTGAATCCTGTACGTTCATATTTTTACCATAATAATAGGTAAGATATGCCAGGCCGCTTTTATAATCGGGCGTTTGTAAAGTAACCTTGTAACCTTGAGCATTGGAAGATAAAAATGCAAACAGGGATAAGAGAAATGAAAAAATTAGTTTCATTTGATTGGATAAATAAAAAACAAAAATATTGAATTTGAATTGTAAACAAAGATGCTACAAAATCCTTAACATTTTAATTAGTCTTTAATAATCAACCCCAACATACTCTATTTTTGCTGCCGTGAAAAATAAAAAACTTATTTTAGAAAATGTGTATGTAGCCGGTTATGCTGCCGAAGGCAACGCCCTTGCCAGAATTGAAGGAAAAGTAATTTTTATAGAAGGCGCAGTTCCCGGAGATATCGTGGACGTTTTGATTACAAAAAATAAAAAAGACTGGGCCGAAGGAAAAGCAATTAAGATAAAAGAGTTTAGTCCTGAAAGAGTTACTCCTTTTTGTATTCATTTTGGAATATGCGGAGGATGCAAATGGCAAATGCTTCCTTATAATAAACAATTAGAATATAAAGAACAGGAAGTTAGTGATGTTTTTCAAAGAATTGGGAAATTAAAAGATGCTAACGTTTTACCTATTTTAGGTTCTCAAAAGATTATTCATTACAGAAACAAACTGGAATTCACTTTCAGTAACAAAAAATATCTGACCGAAAATGAATTGAAAGAATTAGGAGAAGATAAATGGCCTGGCGGCGCAGTTGGATATCATGTTCCCAAATTATATGATAAAGTTATTGACATTGAAGAATGTTGGCTAATGGATGATGTAAATAATGTTATCAGAAACAGTCTTCGGGGGTTTACCGAAAAAAATAATTATAGTTATTACGATATCAAAGAGCACAAAGGATTTTTAAGAAATATCATCATTCGAAATTGTACTACAGGAGAATTAATGATTAATATTGTTTTTGGGTATGATGATAAAGAGCAAAGAGAAAATATCTGTACTTATTTAGTGGGGATAGTTCCTCAAATCACCACATTGTTGTACACCATCAATCCAAAATGGAATGATAGTTTAAATGATCTTGAACCAAAAGTCTTTTATGGTAAAGGTTATGCAATTGAGAAACTGGGAGAATTTAATTTTAAAATTTCGGCAAAATCCTTTTTTCAAACCAATACCCAACAAGCTGAAGCTTTATATAATGTGGTAAAAGATTTTGCAGAGCTTACAGGAAATGAGATAGTATATGATCTTTATTGTGGTACAGGAAGTATCGGGATTTTTTTAAGTAAAAATTCAAAAAAAATTATTGGAGTAGATGTGATTGAAGAAGCTATAAATGATGCCAAAGAAAATGCACAAATAAATAATCTCAATCACACTTCTTTTTACGCAGGTGATGTAATAGAAATATGCAACGATGATTTTTTTGAATTGCATGGCAAACCGGATATAGTAATAGTGGATCCGCCACGGGCAGGGCTTCATAATAAATTAGTGAATAAGTTATTGGAAATAGCATCGCCCAAAATAGTATATGTAAGTTGCAATGTGGCTACCCAGGCACGCGACCTTCAATTGCTCAGTGAAAAATATATTGTTGAAAAACTGCAACCAGTAGATATGTTTCCTCATACTCATCACATAGAGTGTGTGGCTTTATTGAAATTGAACTGAGACTTTTATAGAAAAGGCTTATAGAACCTATCTTTCTCCTATGGACCTACCTGGATTAAGAAGGCAAACAGGGGTTGGGATGAGACCTCCGATTTACTATTTTTCGCCCAAATCCAGAATTAAATTGGCGATCAATCCGGTCCACCCGGTTTGATGACTTGCACCTAATCCACGCAAAGTATCTCCGTGAAAATATTCATTAAAAAGAAGAAGGCCTGAATTCTCTTCTTTTTTATAAAACCAATTGTAAGGACCGTAAGTTAATCTTTCATTCTGATCATTTTTCTCAAAAATGTGTAAAAGACGTTTAGCGATTTCTTTACTTAATTCTGTAAGGGTAAGAAAAGATCCTGAACCTACAGGGCATTCAACTTTTACGTCGTCTTCATAAAAATATCCGAATGTTTTAAAAGCATGGATGAACAGAAAATTAACTGGCATCCATACAGGTCCGCGCCAATTGGAATTGCCGCCAAACATATCTGAAGTAGAATCTCCGGGATCGTATTGGATAGAATAACTACTGCCTCCATAGGTTAGAGTATAGGGGTTATTCTGATAATATTTTGACAGCGCTCTTATTCCACCTTGTGATAAAAATTCTGATTCATCTAATAATTTTTCACACAAAAATCCTAATCTTTCTCTGTCAACCAATGAGAGCAAGACACATTCATAATCACTTCTATCCTGGCTTGGCAAATACAGGTTATTGGCCTGGCGGTATTTTTGAAACCATTTCATACGTTTGGTAAAATCCGGAAGTTTGTCAAAAACTTCTTTTTCAATAACGGTAACAGCAAATAAGGAACTGAGGCCTATTAAAGAACGTATTTTTAAAGGGAATCCTTCAGATTTGTTTAGCGAGAGCACATCATAAAAAAACTTATCTTCCTCATTCCATAAACCGAGTTCGTTCAAGGCTTCTGAAATAATTACGAAATGCTCATAAAATTTTGTCGCCGTATCTTCAAATGAAATATCATTCATTGCTATTTCAAGGGCAATGTTCATCATATCCAGCGCATACATGCCCATCCAACTGGTGCCGTCAGCCTGCTCCAGCAGCATGTTTCCGGGAAGCACCATATCTCTGTTAAATAGTCCAATATTATCAAGGCCAAGAAAACCACCCTCAAATATACTGTTTCCATCAGCGTCTTTTCTATTGATCCACCAGGTAAAATTGATGATCAGTTTTTGGAAAATACTTTTGAGAAAAACCAAGTCTGTTTTGCCATATAATTTTTGTTCTGTTTTATATATCTGCAAAGCTGCAAACGCATGAACAGGTGGATTTACATCATTAAAATCCCATTCGTAAGCAGGTAATTGTCCCTGTGGATCCATATACCATTCCCGCATCAGCAAAGTCAATTGATGCTTTGCAAACGAAGGGTCTATTACCGCAAGTGTAATACAATGAAAAGCCGTATCCCATGCAGCATACCACGGATATTCCCAGTTGTCGGGCATGGATAAAATATCCTGGTTCTTTAAATATTTCCAGTTATGATTTCGGCCATTTTTTCTTTCATTAGATTCAGGTGTGATTCCATCGCTTGTATTCAGCCATCGGTTTACATCGTAATGATAGTATTGTTTATTCCAGAGCAATCCCGCGAATGCCTGCCTTTGAATATTTTTTTGATCTTCAGTACAGGAAGCCGGAGTTATAGAATTATAAAAATTATCTGCCTCTTTTTTCCTTGTATTAAAAATTTCCTCAAAATTATTTGGAAAAAAATCATCTGTTTCTTTATTCGTAAGTCGGAGAAAAATACTTTGTGATTGTTTAGGTTCAATATCCAAATGATAAACGGGAGCACACTTCGTTCCCTGCTTTTTGTCTTTTAATTTTTGAAAATTAGTACCATTGATAATTGCATCGTGAAAAGAATCTTTCACAAATTCAGAGGTATTGGGCCTGTTAAAAAGTCTTTGAAAATTAGTTTCATTTTCTGTAAAAAGAACATCATCCGAATGTTGAAAATAGAGATAATATTCACCCATTAATTGATGATTGGTTTTAACAGATTGATTACTCAGGAAATTAATATTAGGTTTATTATTTCCCCCGGTATATTGCCAATTGTTGTAAAACCATAATGTGGGTAAAACGGTAACAGGCGCTTTTTCATTTCCCCTGTTTACTATTTCTATTTTTATAAAAATGTCTTCATCGTTATTTTTTGCATATTCCACATTTACATTAAAGTATTTGTCGTCATTAAAAACCCCTGTATCCAAAATTTCATACTCCGACTCTTGTCTGTTCCTGCTTTTATTTGTATTGAGAAGGTCAAGATAGGGGAATGCGTCCTGTGGGTATTTATACAAATACTTCATGTAATAATGCGTAGGAATATTATCCAAATAATAATATAATTCCTTCACATCTTCCCCATGGTTTCCTTCCTGGTTTCCCAATCCAAAAAGTCTTTCTTTTAAAATGGGATCTTTGCCATTCCACAATGCCACTGCAAAACATAATTGCTGATTAATGTCTGAGATGCCTCCCAGGCCATCTTCGCCCCAACGGTAAACTCTGCTGCGCGCGTGATCGTGCGGAAAATAATTCCAGGCATCGCCATTTTCGCTATAATCTTCCCGAACGGTTCCCCACTGGCGTTCACTCAGGTAAGGCCCCCATTTTACAAGCGGAATTTCTTTTGTTGCATTTTCCTCCAGCCTTTTTAATTCTGCATTGTCGCTATTTATCATCACTCATTTTTACTTTTATTGTTTAACATAATTCACTTCCTTTCTTATCCATTAGTTGAAAAACCGGGATAAAGCAACATACCGCCGTCCGCAAAAATAGTAGTGCCCGTAAGATAATCCGATTCATCGCTTGCCAGCCATACTGCAACTTTGCCAATATCTTCCGGTTGCCCGATACGGCCATAAGGAATCAATGTTAATAAACTTTTCAATGCTTCCGGTGTACTCCATGCAACCTTATTGATAGGAGTTTGTATAGCGCCTGGCCCGATAGAATTCACTCTTATTTTTTTAGGGGCTAATTCCTGTGCCATACTTTTCATAAGCAATTCTATTCCACCCTTACTGGATGCATAATTTACATGGCCACCCCACGGAATTACCTGGTGCACGCTGCTCATACAAATAATTTTTCCCAGCGCACAACTTCTTTCAGGAACCATTCCCCTTCTCAAAAATTCTTTTGCGGCTTCGCGTGCGCATAAAAATTGGCCGGTGAGATTTACGTTGATTACTAATTGCCAGTCTGCAAGACTCATGCTTTCCAGGGGAGAATCCTTCTGCAATCCGGCATTATTTACCAAAATATCTATAGTTCCATATTTTGCAAACATTTGCTGAAACATAGATTGTACCTCAGCTTCATTACTTACATCTGCTTTGATAGATATAGCATTTCCACCATTATCTTCTATTTGTTTTACAACAGCATCTGCAGCTTCGGGATGAGTCACATAATTTACTACTACATTAGCGCCATCATTTGCTAAAGCAACTGCTACCGCCAGGCCTATTCCACTGTTGGCCCCGGTTACCAAAGCGCTTTGTCCTTTTAATTTTGGGTTGGCATTCATTGAAAAGATTTTAAAAGATTAAAAAATGATTTTTCTTTACTTATACTCAATATTATATTTTTTTGTATTTATTTTTAATAATAGGGTTTTAATTTATAGATATAAAATTAATTTCCTTATTACTATATGAACATAAATATCAGCATATTTGCAAGGAAACAAATTTCCTTAAAAGTTCTATCACAGAATTGTTAATAAAATAGGCACCAATTCTTTCAATATTTTTTATGTAACAACGTTAAAGAATAAGTTAACCCTTCAGAACAATAAATTTTTAAGCTAAACCCCCGGTTATGAAAAATTTATTACTTATCCTCTTTCCCTGTTTTTCATTATGTAGTTTTTCGCAAATAAATACTGTGATGCCCCCTGAAGCTAATACTTTTTACGGTAAAGCCATGCCTGCCATAAAATCAAGAATAAAGAATATTATTGAAAGAAATGCCCTTAAATTAAAAGGTAGAATAATTAATTCTGATAGCCTTTCAAAAGCATTAGCAAAAAAATCATTGCTAAAAAATGCTACTCCCGAAGATTTACAGGCTATAGTAGTGTTGATAATGGTTCAGGTTTACCAGAATGCAGATGCCGATCTAAAAAACCTTGTGATCCACATGTCTAAAAGTGAAGAAGAAATAAGCACGGGAAATGCAGGGGGAGAAAGTGTTGAAGAAAAAAGGGTAGATAGAATTCTGGCGAATAAAAGCAGGATTGCTGAAGAAATATCTTTAGTTATGAAAAGGATATCCGGATCGCAGGATGTTGTAATTGATAATTTGAAATAATTCTTTCATTATTACGAAGCCATTTCTGATAATTTAATTATCGTATTCCAGTTTCTGGTAGTAGCTTTTACTTTTAATTTATTTTCAAAAAAATTATTTGACAGTTTTGTTTCTCCATAGCTTATCGGAATGTGTAAATAAATTTCTTTCCCCTTTAAAATAAATTTGTCAGGAGAGAAATCAATATCGTTAATGCTTTCAACATTCGCTTTATCCGGAATTTGGGAAAGAAAAGTAACATGTAATTTTTTTACATCTATATTTTTCTCTTTTAAAAAAAGATTTGATAAAATTATTTTTTTCAATTCTTCTTCACTCCTGATTATAACTGGTACATGGAAATTATATTTTTTATAAATAGCCGTTTCTATTTTTTGAGCAAGTTCAAAATCTGATAGTTTTCCCTCCTTTTTAAAAACTACATTTCCACTTTGGATATAAGTTTTTACGTCTTTTAATTTCAAGTCTCCGTAAAGCGATTTTAAATCAGCCATCAGGATTCTCTTTTGACCGCTTACGTTGATGCCTCTTAATATGGAAATAAAAGTTTGCACATTCGATTTTGTTCAATTATTGAAATTAATATTCCAAGAGAAAGACAATTTACCACTCATCCCTTTCTAAAACCTTTTATAAAATTAAAATTAAGTCCAATAATTCCTTATAACCCTTATTGTTACCTGATTCCAACTAAAATATTCTTCTAAAATTTTATATACTAACATAAAAAAGCAGGTATTATGCATTGCATAGTATTATAATTATATTATCTTTGCCTCAGAAAGTGATAATAGTATCATCCATAAGATTAAAAACACTGAAAAATGAATATTGATAACACAGCAAGCCAGATGCGAAAAGGAGTATTGGAGTTTTGCATTTTGTCAATCATTAAATTGGGTGAAGCGTACCCGAGCGATATTATTGATATGATGAAATCGGCCAACCTGAATATCCTGGAAGGAACCTTGTATCCTTTGCTGACGCGATTAAAAAATGCCGAATTTCTTACTTATCGCTGGGTAGAAAGCAATAGTGGACCTCCAAGGAAATATTTCTCTCTTACCGAAAAAGGCGCTGAGTTTTATAAAGAATTGGAAACTACCTGGCTTGAACTTGCCGGAGCGGTAGAAACCATTACAGGTAAAAACAAATAAGCAAATCAACTTAACAACCAATAAATAGTATTAAAATGAAAAAAGTAATTAATATAAATTTTCAGGGTACAATAGTGCCGATTGAAGAGAGTTCATACGAATTGCTTCAACAATATATAGAAAGCCTGCGTCGCCATTTTGCCAATGAAGAGGGAAAAGATGAAATCATCAATGACATTGAAAGCCGCATCAGCGAGCTTTTCCAGGAACGATTAAAAGCTGGCAGCACCTGTATTACAGATGATGATGTAAATGCCATCATAAAAAACATGGGTAGGCCTGAAGACTTTGATGATGATGAAAATACAGGAAGTACAAATAGTGATAAAGACGAAAAAACTAAGTCTTCAAACTATTTCCAGGGCGATTTGAATTGGAAAGGCAAAAGGCTTTATCGCGATGAAAATCATAAAATTTTAGGCGGTGTGTGTGGTGGTATTGCTGCCTATTTTGGAATTGATCCGGTAATTGTAAGAATTGTATTTATTGTTTCAGGCGTTGGATTTCTGGCTTACATTCTGCTTTGGATGTTTGTTCCCGGAAGCAACATGGTTGAAAATGGCGTTCGCAAAAGGTTGTATCGCAATCCTGATGGAAAAATACTCGGAGGTGTTTGCAGCGGACTGGGAAGCTATTTTGATGTAAATCCCTGGCTTCCGAGGTTTATATTTTTGATTCCCTTTGTATCTTTTATTTTCAGATGGGGGCATTTTGGTCCACTCACGTTTCCTAATTTTCTAAGGTTTACGTTTAGTCCGGGAAGTTTTATTATCTATATTATTTTATGGTTGGTAATTCCTGAAGCTATTACTACTTCCGAAAAATTGGAAATGAAGGGAGAAAAAGTGGATTTGAATTCAATTAAAAATTCGGTGCTAAAAGAAATGCAGGAAGTTGGTCAAAGGGTAGGAAAAATGGGAAAAGATGTGGGCGAAAGAATGGGAAAGATGGGTATGGAAGCCGGTAATCTTGCAAAAGAAAAGGGAGCAGATATTGGAAAAGAAATCCATTATGCAACCCGTCGCTCAAGTGGAATTTTAGGTAACATCATTATTACCATTCTGAAAATCTTTATGTACCTGATACTGGGTAGTATTGCATTGGGCATTATTGTCGCTTTATTTGGAATTGCGATAGCTGCAATAGGAGTATTTCCTTTAAAAGATTTTGTACTCACAGATGGATGGCAAAATGTATTAGCATGGGGAACACTCATTTTCTTTATCGCAATTCCTGTTATAGGTATCATCACTTTTATTATTAGAAGCTTTGCAAGGGTAAAAACTTCTAACAAACTAATGAGGTACTCCTTCGTCAGTCTTTGGATTTTGGGGATTGTTTGTTTCATTTCTTTAATAGCCTCTGTAGGCAATGATTTCAGAAACATGAGTTCGCTGAATGAACAGACTATAACCTTGCAAGATC
This sequence comes from Hanamia sp., assembly GCA_035532615.1. Taxonomy (GTDB): domain Bacteria; phylum Bacteroidota; class Bacteroidia; order Chitinophagales; family Chitinophagaceae; genus Ginsengibacter. The sequence goes on along the minus strand of DATKQQ010000169.1, from coordinate 19,079 downwards.
CTACTGTTAAGAGTCTCGAAGTGATACCTTTTCAAAATTTGAATTATAGGAGAATAGGTTGGTTCAATCTGGAACCTTTCGGAACATTTGGATCAACAGACGATACCGCTTTCATTGGAAACGTAAAAATAAGAATTACAAAATCTCCGACAGATAGTTTCCAGGTAAGCATACTTAAAATGTGCAACGGAAGCACAAGGAGATACGCCGACACTTTACTGTCTCTTATTAATTTTAATATCAGTCAGAATGATTCTTTATTAATGATGGATAAAGCGATTACTATTAATACTACTGATAAATTTCGTAATCAATATGTAGAAGCCACTATCGCTGTGCCGGTAGGGCATTACATTAAAATAGACAGAAACTTTGGATATGGCAACCGGGTGAGGTTTGGAGGATTTTGGGAAGGTAATGACTGGTATCATTATAACAATTATAATGACAATAATTACGATTTTACTTATGGAGTGGAATATGTAATGAAAGATGACGGGCTTTATACACTTGATGGACGGCCTTCGGACAGCAATAATGATGACTGGAATAAGAATTCAACAGGAGATAATGATTCAGCTACTCCTTCTGCAAATGATAATGGCAGCGGCTATCGTTATAATCAAAATAAAAATTTAGATTCTTTAAAAAATGTACAGGAAAAGCAAATTCAAAAAATGCAATCAACAGTAGATTCTATGAAGTTGGCACGGGAAAAAGAAATAAAAAGATTGACAGATTCCCTTAATAAAGCCAAAGAAGAAATCAATCAAAAGCTTGAGAAACTCAATAAAGGAACTGCTTTAGATCAAAATAATTGCAGGCAGAAATTTCCTGAAAATTATTCTTTCATAATGCATATATAGATGAAATATGTTGTGTAGTTTAAGTTGAACAAGGCTTTATGCAATGGCATGGGGCCTTTTTCATAAATCAGTAAGAAAAGGATTTGTGCAGCTTTTATAAACAAAAAATAATTGATAATCCGTTCCCCCAAATGCCTAGTGTCCGAATCTTTTAAAAAAATACCTTCTTTTTGTTCAAATACATTTTTATAAAATTAAAAAATGAATCCTACTAAAAGACATCCCAACACAATAAACGGAGCAGGTAATTTGGTGAATGTGAGTAGGTAAAAAGTACCAATAATTACAAATAAGTTTACAAAACTCACCGTATCTAAATTTGTAATGGAAATATCCTTTACCAAAAACAAAAAGGAACCCCACATAATGCCCACTACTACAGCATTAATTCCTTCCAAAGAGCGATAAACCACTACATATTTTTTTAAAATTTGCCATACCGGAAAAAAGAATAAAACCAATAAAGCGCTGGGCAAAAAAATACCTACACATCCTATAAAACAACCTAAAATCTGCCACTTCATTCCATAATCGCGAAGCACCATGCCACCTACATAGGAAGTTACTGAAAATACAGGCCCTGGAATGGCTCTCACTATCCCCCAACCTGTTAAATATTCTTCTTTAGTGAGGTAGTCTGTTTTTTTACGGGTTACATATTGTTCGTACATCATCGGCATTAATACATCGCCACCACCAAATACAAGACTTCCATAACGATAGACATTTTCTGTTAGGTTATAGGCTCTTTTGTGTTCCCAATTTTGTTTTCGCGCCGTTTCACTAAAAAACCCAACTATTACAAAAACAAGAAAGAACAACCAGATATTCGTCCATTTTATATGCCTTGGTTTTATATTTTCTTTTTCAGGATAGCGCTTATCACTGAAATTAGTAACTACCCCTCCCAGAATAATAAGGATAGGAAAAATCCAGGGTGTTTTGAAAAAAAGATAAGTACCAAAGGCGCCTACAACCATGGTAATAAAAGTGATCTTATTTTTTATGGAAACTTTGTACATCTTAAAAGCGGCAAAAGCAATAAATCCAACTGCCATCGGTTGTATATACTTAAAGAGATCCAGATTTACATGATATGTTTTTACATAATAAAACAGGAAGGAAAAAATTCCCATCAAAATGCTCGCCGGAGTAATCCAGATCAGAAGTGTAAGAATAGCAAGGGGCACACCGCCGCGCTTATAACCAATCAGTGTAATGGTTTGTGTAGAAGATGCTCCGGGTAATAGCTGGCAGAAGGCTACATATTCCATCAGTTCTGCTTTGGTAACATCTCTTCTTCCTTCGACAAAGGTTTTCATCATCATACCCAAATGGCCTTGAGGCCCACCAAAAGCGGAAACAGTATAATAAAAAACAGCTTTTAAAAAAGGAATATGCCTGCGCAGTACCATTGATATTATTTTGATTTTTTAAGCTTTGATCATTAGTTTCTGTAGGGCACTCCTCAAATTAGCTGATGAATTACTTAGCAAATTTGCAAAAATTTATTTTTTTAATCCTATTTCTTTTAGACGCTCATCAAGATATTCTCCCGCGGTTATATCATCAAAGACTTTTGGATGTTTTTCATCTACACATTCTTTGATAGCCGAAAGATCCATAGCCGATTTTGGATGAAGAAAAAACGGAACAGAAAACCTGGAAGTATGCCACAATTCGCGTGGCGGATTTACCACGCGGTGTGTCGTGCTTTTCAATTTGTTATTAGTAAGACGTTGCAACATGTCACCAACATTCACTACGATCTGGTCGGGCAATGAAGTAACCGGTACCCATTCATTTTGATTGGTAAGAATTTCGAGGCCACCCGCAGAAGCGCCAACTAAAAGGGTTATTAAATTAATATCTTCATGTTGCTCAGCACGTATAGCGCTCTTCGGTTCCAATGTAATCGGAGGATAATGAATAGCGCGCACTATTGAGTTTCCTTCTTCTACATAATTATCAAAATAATTCTCTATCAATCCGAGATAAAGCGCAATAGCCTGCAACAAATATTTTCCTGACTTTTCAAAAGCCCTGTAAGCTTTAAAGAGCGTTTCATTAAAACCTGCAACTTCATCCACACTTACATTATCAGGATATTCAGGTTTTAATGGGTGATTTGAGGGGACAATTTGCCCGTACTGAAAAAACTCTTTCAGATCAGGGGCATCGCTTCCTTTAGCATGCTCTTTACCAAAAGAAGTATATCCTCTTTGCCCGGCCAATTCAGGAATTTCATAAATTCTTTTTTTTTCTGCAGGAAGAGAAAAGAATTGTTGGACGTGTTGATATAAATCAGCGATAAGTTCAGCAGGAATTCCATGATTTTTTACAGCCACAAAACCAACATCTTCATAAGCCTTTCCAAGTTCTTGCACAAATGCCGCTTTCTTCTTAGGATCACTGCCTGTAAAGTCAGACAGGTCAACTACCGGTATATTCGTCATAATTTTAAGTTTTAAATTTTAGAATAGCGAACGTAGTTTTGGGCATGTCAAATTACAAAGAAAATTTATTATTTAAAGGTATAGTTTTTATTTGTTTAGTTTTTTCATTTGGGATAATGATTTCATGTTCCCGAAAAATTTCGGGGCAACAAATAAATTATCATTTTCAAAGTAAAAATGGACGACCTGATTATAGCAATCAAAATTACTGGGCGGCTTCACCTTTCAAATATGATCCTTCGGATAATGTGCCAAAGGGATTGCATGATAATACCAAAGATTCTCTCGCGGATGTTTTCTTTATTTATCCTACCACCTACACTGACAAGCAAATGCCTGACGGATGGAACGCGAATATAGATGATGAAAAGTTGAATAAAAAAACCGATAATTCCACTATATTATACCAGGCAAGTATTTTCAATAAGTGTTGTCGTGTGTTTTCACCGCGGTATCGCCAGGCCAATTTAAAAGCATTCTATAACATGGATAGCAGTTCTGCAGAAAATGCTTTCGATACCGCTTATGAAGATGTAAGAAATGCATTTGAATATTATTTACAACATTACAATAATGGACGTCCAATTATTATTGCGTCACATAGCCAGGGCACTTTACATGCGGGGAGGTTGCTGAAAGAATTTTTTGAAAACCAACCGCTTCAAAAACAATTGGTATGCGCCTACATTATTGGCTTGCCGGTTTTTACAAATTATTTTTCTGAATTGAAGCCTTGCATGGATTCCGCTGCTAACGGCTGTTTTGTGTCGTGGCGCACTTTTGAAGAAGGATATGAAGCACCTTACATAAAAAGTGAATCTTTAAAAGCTTATGTAATTAATCCGCTTACATGGACAATGGATACCACACTTGCTCCTGCATATTTAAACAAAGGTGGGGTGCTTCGAAATTTTAATAAAGTCATTCCCGGCCTTGCGCACGCACAAATTCATGGAAATGTGTTGTGGGTAAATAAACCCAAATTCTTCGGAAGTATTTTTCTCAAAACAAAAAATTATCACATTGCTGATTATAATCTATTTTACGAAAATATAAGAGAAAATGCGGAAACAAGAGTGGAGGCTTTCTTGAAGAAATAATATCTATTTGACTCATTAAGGAATTTTATATTTCTAACAATTGGGTATTTCTTTTGGAAATTAAAAGAGACAAAATCATTAAAAGGTCTTTAAATGCAGAATCCACCAAATTCTGAAGTACGGCACCATTTTTTCAAATGATTTCCAATGCAATAATTAATATATATTTTTGCAACCCTTTACAAAATTGAAGTATCAAATGAAAAAAATTATTTTAATAACAGGTGGTGCCGGCTTTATAGGATCACATCTTACCCGCTTATTTGTAAATAAATATCCTGAATATACCATTGTAAATCTTGATAAGCTTACATATGCCGGCAATCTCGAAAATTTAAAAGACATTGAGGATAAACCCAATTATACTTTTGTAAAAGGTGATATTGAAGATTTCTATTTTGTAAAAACACTTTTTGAAAAATTCCAATTTACGGGATTGATTCATTGCGCAGCGGAAAGCCATGTGGACCGTTCTATCACAGACCCTTTGGCATTTGTAAAAACCAACGTACTCGGAACAGTTTCTTTATTGCAGGTAGCTAAAGAAGTCTGGAAAGATAATTTTGAGAGAAAATTATTTTATCATGTTTCAACGGATGAGGTTTATGGAAGCCTGGGAGAAAAAGGTTTTTTTACAGAAGAAACCGCTTATGATCCACGCAGTCCTTATTCGGCGTCAAAAGCATCTTCCGATCATTTTGTAAGAGCGTTTTACCATACCTATCATTTGCCGGTAATTGTTTCCAATTGCTCTAATAATTATGGTCCGTATCATTTTCCTGAAAAATTAATTCCGCTTTGCATTCATAATATCATTAATAACAAACCGCTTCCTATTTATGGAAAAGGGTTAAACGTGCGCGACTGGCTGTATGTGGAAGATCATGTGCGTGCTATTGATACTATTTTTCATAATGGAAATGTAGGAGAAACTTATAACATCGGTGGTCATAATGAATGGAAAAATATTGACATTATTAAAGAATTGTGCAGGCAAATGGATCAAAAATTAGGACGCAAAAAAGGGACTTCTGAAAAACTGATCACTTTTGTAAAAGACAGGGCAGGGCACGATTTACGGTATGCCATAGACGCAACCAAATTAAAAAATGAATTGGGATGGAAACCTTCCCTCCAGTTTGAAGAAGGCCTGTCAAAAACGATAGATTGGTACCTGGCCAATGAAGAATGGTTGAATGAGGTAACAAGTGGGAATTATCAGAAATATTATGAAAAGATGTATGAAAACAGGTAGAATATCTTTCTAATAAATAATTAATAGGCTTCAGTCTTCTTTCTTTCCGAGGTAATAAAACCGATTTCCAAATTGCGAAAAAATTTTTGCTGTGGTCAGGGATATTTTAGCCACTAAATATTCAATTTTTGATTTTAGATTTTTTGCCTCGGAAAATTTATCCGGGAAAGGCCACGCTGCTTCATAAATTTCCATAAGAGAAGTAGAGTAGCCCATTAGATTAAAAAAATTAAGCTGATTCTTTTTATTGGCTAAAAGAGTATGATATGGCGCTCCATCAACGATCCTATGTGGCTTTATTTTTTTAATTAATGAGAAATAAAATTTCCTGAAATAATATCCGACAGAAGGATTATGTTCAATAGGTCCCTCTACAAAAAGATAACCTCCTTTTCTAATTTTTTTTGACAACATTTTTACTGTTTCAGCAGGTTGTACCATATGTTCTAATACATCCCCAAGATGTGCACAATCGTATTGATTTTTTTTTGCAAAAAAAACTTCCACAGTGTAAAATGTAATTTCAGGATAAGCAAGAGATAGTTTATTAACCAATTCAGGATTAAATTCCACACCCGTGCATGTAACCCCTTTTTTTTGTAAACTATTTAAAAAAGTAGCGTCGCCACATCCGAAGTCAATTACAGAAAAAATATCTTTTTGTCGTAGGAGTATGCCTGTTTGTTTGCTGAAATCTTTTTGTTCTTTAAAATAATATTCATCATGGTAACTTATTGTATATAATTTTTCATAATCATCAGGAGTTAGCAATGGAAAATTATAATTTAATTTGCAATTAAGACATTCCCGATATACAAACTGCTTGTTATTAAAACGAATAGGAGCATAAAAAGATTCTTTACTTTTAGCAGAACCACAGAATAAGCAGTTAGTTTCTATAATTTGTTTCATATTTTATTTCTCTTCAAAGCTCTAAAGATATATAAACTTCAAACCGGTTCATTAATTAATACGAAACTAATTTAGTTGATAAATTATTATATATTGCCACAATATTTATAAAATACTTTAGCTATGAAGGGAATTATTTTAGCAGGAGGCAGCGGCACAAGATTGTATCCTATTACTATGGGAATCAGCAAACAGCTAATGCCAATATATGATAAGCCAATGATCTATTATCCTCTATCCACGTTGATGCTGGCAGGAATTAAGGAAATTCTCATCATCACTACTCCTGAAGATCAGCAACAATTTAAAAGGTTATTAGACGATGGAAGTCAGTGGGGATGCCATCTTCATTATGAAATCCAGGAAAAACCCAATGGACTTGCCCAGGCTTTTGTGATCGGTGAAAAATTTATCGGGAAAGATTCTGTGGCCCTGGTTTTGGGTGACAATATTTTTTACGGAAGCCGGTTTTCGCAATTATTGCAACAATCTTCTGATCCCAACGGAGCAGTTATCTTTGCGTACCCGGTTAGTGATCCTGAAAGATATGGCGTGGTTGAGTTTGATAAAGATCATATTGCTGTAAGCATTGAAGAAAAGCCGGCAAATCCGAAATCTAATTATGCAGTTCCGGGTTTGTATTTTTATGATAATTCTGTAGTGGAAATTGCAAAAAAAATTGCTCCTTCTGCAAGAGGAGAATATGAGATCACGGATGTAAATCGAAAATACCTCGAGGATAAAAAATTAAAAGTGGCCGTGCTTGATCGTGGTTTTGCATGGCTTGATACAGGTACTTTTGAGTCATTGCATGACGCCACTGAATTTGTGAGAGTGATAGAAAAAAGGCAGGGTTTTAAAATAGGATGCCTTGAAGAAATTGCTTACAGGATGCATTTTATTAACAAGGAACAATTAATGATTCTTGCTAAAAAATTTGAAAAAAGCGGTTATGGGGAATATTTAAAAAATATTGTAAAATAAAATACGTCATGAGTTTTTATGTTCATCCCTCTTCAATTATTGATGAAAATTGTGTTATCGGAGACGGAACTAAAATCTGGCACTTTAGTCATGTAATGTCAGGAGCAATAATCGGTAACAATTGCAACCTTGGTCAAAACGTTGTAGTTTCACCAAAAGTCGTTATAGGTAATAACGTAAGAGTCCAGAATAATGTAAGTATTTATGAAGGCGTTATTTGTGAAGACGATGTTTTCCTGGGACCAAGTATGGTGCTTACGAATGTCATTAATCCCCGAAGTGCTGTCAGCCGCAAAGACCAGTATAAAAAAACCCTGATCAAAAAAGGAGCAAGCATTGGCGCCAACGCAACTATAGTTTGTGGAAATACGATTGGCGAATTTGCGTTTATTGGCGCCGGCGCTGTGGTAACCAAAGATGTGCCTGCTTTTGCTTTGATAGTTGGAAATCCCGGAAGACAAAAAGGATGGATGAGTGAATATGGGCATAAATTGATTTTCAATTCAGAAAATTTTGCTGTTTGTCCTGAGAGTAAACAGGAATATATATTAGAAAACAATGTTGTAAAAAGAATAAAATAAAGATGAAGAATTTTGCATTAATAGGCGCTGGCGGTTATATCGCTCCGAGGCACATGAAAGCTATAAAAGATACAGGAAATAATCTCATTGCCGCTTTAGATAAGAACGATTCGGTGGGAATACTGGACAGTTATTTTCCCGATGCGGATTTTTTTACAGAGTTTGAGCGCTTCGACAGGCACATTGAAAAACAAAAAAGAAAAGGAATAAAAACTGATTTTGTAAGTGTATGCAGTCCTAATTATTTACATGACTCTCATATTCGTTTCGGATTGCGAATAGGCGCCAATGTTATATGCGAAAAACCAATCGTCCTTAATCCATGGAACATTGATGCCCTGGCTGAAATAGAAAAAGAGACAGGAAATAAAATATTTACCATTTTGCAATTGAGATTGCATCCCGCAATTATTGCATTAAAAGAAAAAATTGCTTCAGAGCCAAAGGGAAAAAAACACCAGATAGAACTGGATTACATTACAAGCCGCGGCCATTGGTACTATGCAAGTTGGAAAGGGAATATTGAAAAAAGTGGTGGAATAGCTACCAACATCGGCGTTCACTTTTTTGATATGCTGATGTGGATTTTCGGCGATGTACATGAAAATATAGTTACCCAACATTCTAAAGATACAGCAAGCGGAATATTAGAATTGGAAACAGCTACGGTAAAGTGGCGTTTAAGCATAGACGTTAATGCTTTGCCTGCAGAAGTGAGAGCATCAGGCAAACGCACTTACAGAATATTAAATATAGATGGAGAATCTTTTGAATTCAGTGATGGATTTACGGAGCTCCACACAAAATCTTACGAGCAAATTTTAGCTGGAAATGGATTTCCGTTGATGGAAACAAAAAAGTCAATAGAATTGGTACATGAGATAAGAAATTATAAAATTTAATGCCTTCTTTAATTAATCTGTTCCCGCATGTTTATCAATCTCTTCGGCAAAATAGCCACTACTTCTTATAAGATTGATAAACAGAATTCTATAATATTTCCCCCTTAAATTATCTTTGTACGATTTTTATTGATTACTTATTAATTAAAAGAAATGTGTGGAATTGCAGGAATAATATCAGTTAATGAAAATGAGATTTTTCAACAGCGTTTAAAGTCAATGACTGATATTATTGCTTATAGAGGTCCCGATGGGGAGGGGCAATGGATAAGCGAAAATGGAAAAGTAGGGTTGGGTCACAGACGTCTATCTATTATTGATTTAAGCCTCAATGCCAGGCAGCCTATGCACTATCTAAGCAGATATAGCATCATTTTCAATGGAGAAATTTATAATTATATAGAACTTAAACAAATGCTTATCAAAGAAGGATATTCATTTAAAACAGAAAGTGACACCGAGGTTTTGATGGCTTTGTACGATAAAGAAAAAGAAAATTGTCTTTCACTGTTAGATGGCATGTTTTCTTTTGTAATTTATGATAATGAAAAAGATGAAATCTTCGCAACCCGGGATCGCTTTGGTGAGAAACCGTTTTATTATAGTTACGAACCCGGCAAGCGTTTTATATTTGGAAGTGAAATGAAATGTCTTTGGGCTGCCGGTATAAAAAAAGATGTAAATAACAGAATGCTCTTTTCTTATTTGAATTATGGTTCTCTTCAAAATCAAAAAGATGAGAGTGAAACATTTTATAATAACTGCACTAACCTTCCTCACGGGTACTATCTAAAACTTCCGGTCAGCAGTTGTATTTTATCAATTAAAAAATACTATGACATTAACCTCGCAAACATTAATCATATAATTACAGAAACTCAGGCACAAGATAAATTCAGAGAATTAATATATACTTCTGTGAAGAGAAGATTGCGCAGTGATGTCACTGTTGGAAGTAGTCTAAGTGGTGGCCTGGATAGCAGTCTTATAGTTTGTGTAATTGACCAGCTTAGGAAAGGAACCCAACAAAAACAAAATACTTTTTCGGCTATATTTCCGGGTTTTGAAAAAGACGAAAGAAAGTATATAGATTATGTAATTGAAGGTAGAAACATATTTCCTCATTTCACTACTCCTGATGGGGATGGTATTATCAAAGATTTTGAAAAATTAATTTGGCATCAGGAAGAACCTTTCGGAACTGCCAGTATATATGCGCAATACTGTGTCATGCGCCTTGCTAAAGAAAATAATGTAACGGTATTATTGGATGGTCAGGGTGCTGATGAATATTTGGCAGGTTATCATTCCTATTATCATCAATTTTTTAATGACTTAAAAAAGAATTATCCGAAAAGTGCTCAATCCCAGTATAATTCCTATTTAGACTTGCATGGCGCAAATACTATAAACCCAATAATGAAAAGGGATTTAAAGTATATGATACGTATGAAAATACCGAAAGCGCTCAAGACAGCTAAGAATCTAATGAATTATTACTATCATAAAAAAGAATCATTTTATTCAGACGAGTTTTATTTTACTAATATTAAAAATAATGGTATTCCATATCAATATCCAAAAGATTTGAATAGTGCTTTGTATCATAATATTTTTCATGGTGAATTGCAAAACTTGCTTCGATTTTGCGATAGAAACAGTATGTCGCAAAGCAGAGAAGTGCGTTTACCTTTTCTCTATAACGAACTGGTTGAATTTTTGTTTTCGCTGCCGCCATATTTTAAAATAAATAACGGTTGGACTAAATGGATTTTAAGAACAGCATTCACGGGCTTATTACCTCAGGAAATCGTATGGCGCAAAGACAAAATTGGATATGAGCCACCTCAAATCAATTGGCTTAAAAATAAGAAAGTGGAGGAAAAAATTTATGAAAGTAGAAGAATCTTATATAAACATAACATAATCAGTAAAAAAGAATTTGAAAGAAATACATCTTTAAAGAGTAATCCCGGAACAAATAATAAAAACTGGGAAGTGTGGATGGCCGGAGAAATGTTTAAGTAATCGAAGTGATGTGATGTTGTATTTTTGCGATTAATTTTAAAGATTAAAAACAAAGTGATTAAAACTATTTTTTAAGTGTATATAGTCTGGATTATATCCCAACTATAACCCTAAGACTTGCTGACAAAGCTTTTCTTGTAACTAAAAATGACAAAGAGATAGAATTGATTCAGGAAACGAATTTAAAAGAAATAAATGGAAATTAATAATTCAAAATGCCTGGTTATTGGAGGTGCAGGCTTTATTGGTAGCTATGTTGTATCAGAATTGCTGAAACAGAATGTAGAGCAAGTGGTTGTTTATGACAACCTTGCCCGAGGGAAAAAAGAATATTTGGAAAAATCATTGAAAGACCCGCGTTGTACCTTTTTTCCTGTTGGCGGCGATATTCGTGAGATTGACATTCTCAACGATGCCATGAAGGGAAAAGACTATGTTTTTTGTCTCGCCGCTATGTGGCTTTTGCATTGTAAAGATTATCCTAGAACTGCTTTCGATGTTAATATTGCCGGCACTTTTAATGTTTTGGAAGCCTGTGTAAAAAACAATATAAAGAAACTTGTTTGGTCCTCTTCCGCTTCGGTGTATGGCGATGCTGTTGAAATTCCTATGATGGAAAGCCATCCATTTAATAATAAGAATTTTTATGGCGCCACTAAGATTGCGGGAGAAGCCATGGCCACTGCTTTTAATGACAGATATGGATTACAGGTAATCGGGCTGCGGTATATGAATGTATATGGTCCAAACCAGGACCAGACAGCAGCTTATACAGGAGTAGTTCCTATTATGCTTAATAAAATTGAGGCAAAGGATGCTCCTGTAATAAACGGAGATGGAAGCCAGGCTTACGATTTTATTTATGTAGAAGATGTGGCAAGATGTAATGTGGATGCTATGCGATCTGATGTTCCATTTGGATTTTATAATGTAGGTACCGAAGTACAAACATCAATCAAACAACTTTGCGATACCATTTTACGACTTAAAAATTCCGATCTGAAAGTAATATACAAGCCTTACAGCGCAGATGATGCCAGAGCATTGGTTCAAAATAGAATTGGTAGTAAAGAAAAAGCAGAAAAAGAACTGGGATTTGTTTATAAATACAATTTGGAGGAAGGCTTGCAAAAATTGATTGACTGGCGAATTGCAACCGGATTAGATAGAAGTAAAGAGTAAGTATCAATTATTGTACATGCCTGCTCAAAGCGTTTCTATTTCCAGTAATAAAATGGAGAATTATTTTCATTCAAAAAACTACTACTGATAATGTGCGGAATAGCAGGAATATTTAATTTTAATAAGCAACCTATAGAATATCAAACAATTAAAGCTATGGCAGATGCCATGGCTCACCGGGGCCCTGATGGTGAGGGTATCTTTATAGATGAATATGCTGGTCTTGGCCATCGTCGTTTGGCAATATTGGATATTTCGTCTAAAGGAGCACAGCCCATGGTATCACATAATGGAAATTGGGTAATAGTCTTTAATGGATGTGTGTATAATTTTAAATCGCTGAAATTAGAATTGCAATCCAAAGGGCATGAATTTTTTTCTTCAAGTGATACAGAAGTAATAGCCGAAGGACTGGCCGAAAATGGACCTTCTTTTCTTGAAAGGATGGATGGTATGTTTGCCATTGGAGCATGGCATAAACCTTCAAAAACACTTTGGCTCAGTAGGGATCGCTTTGGAGTAAAGCCTTTATATTATTGGCAGAACGGGGAAAGTCTTTTATTCTCTTCCGAAATAAAGGCATTTATGCAACATCCTGCTTTTAAAGTTGAAGTAAATATTGATGCGCTCAATGAATATTTCAGTTTTCAGAATGTTTTTTCTTACCAAACTCTGTTTAAGGGAGTAACTATGCTTCCTCCTGCAAACACAATTAAGATAAATTTAGAAACCGGGATCCACTTTAAACATCATTCCTGGTGGGATCATGATTTTACACAACCGGATAATACCATGACTGCTGAAGAAGCCAAAACAGAAACGGAGCGGCTCTTATCTAAAGCAGTAGCGAAACAAATGGTAGCTGATGTTCCCGTAGGAAGTTATTTAAGTGGTGGAATGGATAGTGGTTCGTTAAGCGTATTGGCGAGCAGGCAAGTTGATCGCCTTTACACATTTACCGCAGGGTTTGAAATGAGTGAAGTGCAGGGTAATGAAACCGGTTTTGACGAAAGATTAGATGCAGAACTCACTGCTAATTTTATAAAATCAGAGCATTATGAGCAAGTATTAAATGCGGGTGATATTCGCTGGAGTTTACCCCGTGTGGTCTGGCATCTGGAAGATCTGAGAGTGGGAATGAGTTATCCTAATTACTACATTAGCAGGCTGGCAAGTAAATTTGTAAAAGTGTGTTTACAGGGTACAGGCGGCGATGAATTATATGGAGGTTATCCCTGGCGCTATTACAGAGTCTTTAAATCACTTGATAAGAATGAATTTTTTGAAAATTATTATAGCTTTTGGCAGAGGTTAGTTACAGATGAAAATAAAATAAATCTTTTTCAGTCTGAAGTGTATAAAAAGATGGAAATAGAACAACCCCGGAAAGTTTTTGAAAGAGTATTTTCTTTCAATAAAAATTTAAAATACAATACCCCCGAGGAACATATCCAGAATAGCCTGTATTTTGAAATGAAAACTTTCCTTCCTGGCCTGTTATTGGTTGGTGATAAACTTTCAATGGCAAATGGATTGGAAGAGAGGTTTCCTTTTTTAGATAATGAATTGGTAGCCTTTGCTCAGAAAATACCCGTAAAATATAAACTTGCCAACCTGGAAAACATGAAGCGTATTGATGAAAACATCGTAGGTAATAAAAAGGGGATTTTTCAACAATACAGCGATGGTAAAAATGTATTGAGAGAAGCGATGAGCAATATTTTGCCAGACAGGGTAATTAACAGAAAAAAGCAGGGATTTAGTGCCCCGGACGAAAGTTGGTATCGCGGGGAAAATGCTCAATATGTAAAGGATTTGTTGCTTGGAAAAAATATAGTTAGTGCACAATTTATTAACCAGGATTATGTAAGGCAGATAATAGATGAACATTGTAATAAACGTATTAATCACCGGTTACTACTGTGGAGTTTTATGTGTTTTGAATGGTGGTGCAGATTGTTTTTAAACAATGAAAAAATAAAATGAGAAAGATATTATTAACGGGTGCAGGCGGTTTAGTTGGTACACATTTGTTGCCATTGTTAAACGAAGAACATGAAGTCTGTACTATCTCCAGAAAAAATATCAGTAACAATAATATTAATATTGACTTTAGTAAAGAATGGGATACAAGGGCACTCCCAAAGGATCTGGATACTATTATTCATCTTGCCCAAAGTGAAAATTTCAGGGATTTCCCAGGCAAGGCAATTGAAGTCTTTAATGTAAACACTACAAGCACTCTGAAGTTAATAGACTTCGCCTGTAAGACAGGAGTAAAAACATTTGTTTTTGCTTCTTCTGCCGGGATATATGGAAATTCGGATTTTGAATTTGAAGAGTCAATGGATATTGTTTACAAAAGAGAAATGGGTTTTTATCTTGCTACAAAACAGTGCAGTGAAATTATTCTGGACAATTATTCATCACTTTTACAGATAATACAATTAAGGTTATTTTTTGTATATGGCAACGGGCAAAGAAAGGATATGTTAATCCCCAGGTTGATAGACAATGTTCGAAGAGGAGTACCACTTCACTTACAAGGCGCTTCTGGAATAACCATTAATCCTACCCATGTAAGTGATGCAGCCAAAGCTATTAAAGCATCTTTGAATCTAAGTGGTAGCCATAAAATTAATATCGCGGGTCCAGAATTATTAACAATGAAAGAAATAGGGAGAATAATTGGAAACCTTGTTCATAAACAACCACAATTTATCATGGAAGGAAAGGAAGCTAAAAATTTAATAGGAAGCACATCCAATATGAGTAAAATGCTTATAAAACCCGCAACTAAATTTAAGGATGGCATTAAAGATCTAATTTAAATCATAAAAATGGCAGAAAATAATACAGCCCAGAGTTTTAGCGACAAATGGCACAAAAATACTGCATTGGCTTTTGAAAATACCCTTAATCCCGATTCAGAAACTTTTAAATGGATTACGGAAAGAAATGGCTTTAAAAATAAAAATGAATTAAGAAAATATCTCAATTCAAAAAAAAGAATTCTGGATGCCGGATGTGGCAATGGCAGGGTAACAGCTTTGTTAAGAACCTACTCAGATCCCAAAACAACAGAGATTGTTGGAATTGACCTTACTGCTGCTGATGTTGCCGAAAAAAATTTAGCAGGCTACAAAAATGTAAAATTTTACAAGAAAAATTTATTGGACGACCTCACTTCCTTAGGTAAATTTGATTTTATCTATTGCCAGGAAGTTTTGCATCATACAGGAAACGCCAGAAAAGGATTTGACAATCTTGTAGAACTACTGGAACCTGGTGGCGAAATTGCTATCTACGTTTATAAACAAAAAGCTCCAGCCAGAGAATTTGTTGATGATTTTATCCGGGAAAAAATTGTAGGAATGGATTATGAAACTGCAATGAAACATTGTAGGCAAATTACAGAACTTGGCAAAGCGCTCACAGATCAGAATATCAAATTAACAATACCCGAAGTGGACTTACTGCAAATAAAATGTGGCGAATATGATTTGCAAAGATTTATTTATCATTTTTTTGCAAAAATATTTTGGAATTATGAATATAGTTTCGAAGATAATGCTGTGATCAATTATGATTGGTATCATCCGCAGGATTGTACACGTCATACTATTGAAGAAGTAAGAAATTGGTTTACCCAAAATGAGTTAAAAATTAATCGTGAATACGTTGATTTTTACGGAATAACAATGAGAGGTGAAAACATTGAGTAGATGATGGGCTCTTACCATAGTTTCAAAATAAAGGAACCTAATTGGTGAATACAGACGAAAGAACCTATAAAGTAGGATTAAAAATAATTAATGAAGATACTATTCCTTCCACAAAATATTGCATCGATGCCGGCCATCACAGCTGCTTCTTTGAATAAGAATAAAAATATAACAGCCAACTGCATTACTCAGTCCTTATCTAAATACCAACAAAAAAACGAACATGTAATTCTTATTCCAAAAGAAATATCAAAATATAAACCTATAAGATGGCTTTATTCAGGGTGGAAATTTAGAAGGGAATTAAAAAAATGGATAAAGTGGGCCGATGTGTTACATTATACATGGGGAACGGCATTTAGAAATGGAGGGGATTTAAAATTGGCTAAATCTGAAAACAAGCCAATATTTATAGAATGGGTGGGTAGTGATTTAAGAAATCCTGATTATTTAAAAACCATAAATTCTTATTATAAATTTGCCTTTGAAAACGGCTACGAATATGCACACATTGAAAGCAAAGCCAATTCTCTAAAAAATCAAAAACTTTTTGCAAAATATGGAGCCATTCCTTTACTTTCTCCTGAAATGAATCTCTTTGCGGATAAATTGCTTTTTAAAAACACACATTTGCTCTATCAAAGAGTGGATGTGAAAGAATTTAGTCCTTCTTATCCTGCATTAAACAATAATAAACCTTTAATAATTCATTCGCCAACTGCAAAAATTTGTAAAGGCAGCAATATTATTATTTCAACTATTGAAGAGCTTAAAAAGCAATTTAATTTTGATTTCATGTTGCTTAACGATATAAGCAGAGAAAAAGTACTGGGAATAATGAAGAATGCAGATATTTTTATAGATCAAATAATTCTTGGCAGCTATGGTATGGCCGCAATGGAAGCTATGGCTTTTGGCAAGCCAGTAATGTGCTATATTATGCCTCAGGTGTTTGAAGGTGGCTTATCACAAGAATGTCCTATTGTAAATACCAATCCTGATAATTTAAAAGAACAATTGATAAAGCTTATTACCAATCGACAACTTAGACACGATATTGGAATAAAAAGCAGGGCATTTGCTGAAAAATTTCATGATGTGGAAAAAATATCCGGACAGTTGTTAGCCATATACAAACTCGAATTAGAAAAGATGCATAATGCTGAAATATCTTAAACAATTAACCGGTGATTCACTAATATATGGTATTTCAGGTATCGTAAGTAAAATGATTGGTATTTTCTTAGTGCCAATATACACGAGATTATTTTTGCCAAAAGACTATGGAATTATTAATTTGGTAAATACCACATTCATTTTATTAAGTATTCTCATTGTTTGTGCTTTAGATAGTTCGGCCGCAAGATGGTTCTTCGATTCTACAGAGAAATCAGACCATAAAAAAACTTTTGGCGCTTATATTTGGTTTCAACTTTTTCTGGCTGTTATCGTAGCTGGAATCATCATTGTGTTTAGTTCTCCATTAAGTCAGTTTTTTTTCAAAGAAAATGGTAAGCCCATTTATTTTATACTGCCTGCAATTACTTTGATCACTAACATCTTACCATCTGTATTAATAAATTGGTTTAGGCTGCATCGAAGACCGGTAGCTACTGTGGTATTTACTATTGCTCAAACGATTGCTGCAGTTAGTCTTACGGTTTTATTCGTTGTTTTTTTACATTGGCAAATTACAGGCGTGTTTGCAGCCCTTGCCATCAGTTCATCCATTTTCAGCCTGGTGGCTATCATTATGTTACGAGGCTGGCTCAACCTTAAATATTTTTCTAAACAAAGGCTAAAAGTAATGCTGAGATTCGCATTGCCTATGATTCCGGCAGCACTTTCCTATTGGTTGCTAAACAATACAGACTCCTATTTTATTGCATATTTTACTAAAAGCACTGCAGAAGTTGGCTTGTTTGGTATTGGCGCTATGCTGGCTTCTGTGATTGGTATGTTTACCGGCGCTTTTCAACAGGCGTGGGGGCCTTTTGCTTTTTCTCTAATTAATAATCCCGATGCAAAAAAAGTGTATGCAAGTATCTTTTTAGTATTTGGATATGGCATGGCAATTTTAGCAGCGTTACTTATGCTATTTGCTCCCGAAGCATTAATGATCTTTACGACCCCTGAATATTATGATTCTGCCTGGGTAGCCGGTATATTAGGATACAATCTTGTGCTTATCAGCTTTTCCTATATTGCTATTATAGGCATCTCAATTAAAAGAACAACAGCACCTTATGGAATAGCTATGCTTTACGCAACGATTGTAACCATAGCGCTTGATATAATTCTTATCCCCAAATTTGGTAAAGAGGGTTCGGCGCTGGCAACAGTAATTGCGCAAATAATAGTACCTGCTTATCTTTTTTACAAAGGACAGAAGGTTTATCCTATTCCGTATAAATTTGCAGAAGTTGCGATTGTAATAATTACTTTTCTCGTGGTTGTGGTTGGGATAAGATTCATACATTTTGACAATTTAGCTACGCAGGTAATTGTAAAAGTAATAACTTCTCTGTTTATGATTACATTAACACTTTTATTAAACAGGAAAACTCTTTCAGTATTGATTTCAGGAATAAAAAAACAAAAAATTAATAAGGAAGCAAACGCGATCAATCCTACAGTTTAGAATTGCAGGATAATTTTATAAAAATGAAATGGATTGGCTTCTAATTTAGTAGGGTCTCCATATAAATCCGTAATCAAACGTTTAAGTAAACAACCCTCGCCTTCCGGCAAACAAACAAATAATGCAGATTTATAAATAGTGTCTGCAAGAAAACTGCCTGTTTTTTCTTTTGCCTGATGATTTCTCAAAGCCATCTGCGGGATTTCTTTATCATAGAATCAACTTGCAGAAAAAAATCGCCTTTATATTATAAAAATGGATGATTTAATTTAGGTTTTCTTTTAAACTTCGCATATATATCCCTGGTATATCTTTCTATAACTCTTTTGTTTACTTTAGGCTGCCAGCTTCAGCCTGCGTTTCTGTTTTCTTTTTTCTTCGGCTAACTTCTTTTCTTTAAGGGCATTACCGAGTACGTGAAGGTTGTAAGCCAAAACACTTAAACCT
>DATKQQ010000168.1:0-2782 GCA_035532615.1 Hanamia sp. | reverse complement strand
TGAATGGGCATCCTCCAAATGTTTCACTCGGAGATGATACCACGCTTTGCCCTGGTTCTATTGATACACTTCGTACAGGAGCTCCTTACCAGGATTATCTGTGGCAGGATGGTTCAACCAATCCTTTTGTAATTATAAAAGCCCCGGGTAAGTATTATGTTACCTGCACTGATTATTGTAATAATGTTTCTGCAGACACTATTGAAATAAAATATGATGATCAACAATTGTACTCAGGCCAGCCAATAGGGATCTGTCAACTTGAAGAAGCATCAATTTCGGCAAATGATGGCTTTAGTAATTATTTATGGCAACCTGATAGTCTTATTGAAGGAAATCCCGATGCTCAACAAATAGAAGTCCGACTTAATAAATCAACTTCGTTTATCGTAAGCGCCGAAAGCAATTCAAAATGTATTATTACTGATACTATAAATGTTGTTGTAGATAATTGCGAGAATAAACTTTACATGCCTAATGCTTTCACGCCTAATAACGATGGCATCAACGACAATATTAAGCCAATGGCATTTGGTGTGTTAGAGAAGTATAGTTTTAGTATTTACAATCGTTTTGGGCAATTGGTTTTCCATTCTACTACTCAAGGGAAAGGATGGGATGGAACTATTAATGGAATTGCACAGGATTCAGGAGTTTATATTTGGTATTGCCAGTATAAGTTTTCAGGGGATATTGAAAAAAGAAGCAAAGGAAGTTTTGTGCTAATAAGATAATTTGGAACTATGCAGCCCTTCACTTGGCGTTAAGGTTGTAGTTATGAATTATAGCTCCAGCGTGTACTATAATTAAAAATTAAGTTTTGTATTTTCACTTTAATATAAATGGCGGAAACCGGCCAATGAGGGCATTTATTAATTTTTAGATAGCGCTCTAATTTAAATTTAGGCATTTCATTTAGTTTAAAGCTTTGCCATTACAATTGTTGCCATTATATTTCTTTTTTCCAAGCAAATCAAAAATGTAACATAATGATAAAGTAAGTTCTAAAAAACATTTTCTCAACCGGGAAACTTACGAAAGGTATTTTATTGTAACTGCTCTCCTACCCCGCGGTGCTGATGGCCAACTTCGTTCCTTTCAGCGACATCGTTCTCCAAATTTTAATTTGGAAATTTGACTACATTATTTTTAACAGGTTTTATGGTACGCAGGTAAGCATATATGGCTTTTAGATCCCCGTCTGTCATGCCCGAAAAATCAACCAAAGGCATTAATGTATTCTCTTTACCCGGATTATAATTATATCCTTGCTTACTCCGGCACATAATGAATTTATCAAGGAATGCCTGCTCGCTCCAACTTCCAATACCTGAAGAAGAATCGGGTGTAAGGTTAGCTGAGGTAACTTTAAAAGTTCCCGCATTAAATTTCATACCACCGGCCAGCATATTTTTACCATCCGGCGTATGGCAATCGTTACAGCCAGCCATGGTAACGAGGTAACCCCCATATTTTACCTTGTCGCTCACCGGTGGACGCACATTTCCATCAACAGATTTTAGAAGAGCGGCTTGGCTATAGAACTTGCTTATCGGGGTCGTTAATTGCCGGGCCGGTACCTGATTCTTTATAGGTTTCAAGGTCCTGATATACGCAATAATGCTTAACAGGTCACTCTTAGCCAACCTGTTGAAACTGTAATAAGGCATGATCGGAAACAAAGTATCGCCGTTTTTAGTAATACCTTGTGTGATAGCCCGCAGGATTTCCTTATCTGTCCATGTGCCAATACCTGTGGAAGAATCAGGAGTAATGTTTGCTGCATAAACAGTTCCAGGCATTCCGGCCAGTTCAATACTATCAAATTTTTCTCCTCCTCCTCCTTCGGTGCCGGGAATCTCAGGGCCAGCATATTTTGTAAAATCTCTATGGCTGTGACAGTGAAAACAAACTGCCACATGAAGGACAAGATATTTTCCTCTTGCAATCACTTTGTTTATGGAATCTTGTTTCAAAGAATTCTCACTGGCGCTGGCCTGTGATTTTGAAGTATTACTGTTGCAGGCAGTAAAAAAGGCGGTAACGAGTACCATAAAAATTACTGTAAAAAAAGCAATCGTCTTTTGCATGTTATTTTTGATATTAATAAGTAAGGGGGGAAATAAAACGTAAATATTTAAAAAAAAAATGATACTGCCAAATATTTTTGGTGACGTTTCAAATGCAATAGCTGTCGGATGTCGCATTCTTTTTATTGCCTAACCTCACCCCACACTAACTTGCGCCGGGTGTAAAATAATTAGTGCAAACTTTTGCAGCCAAGGCCAGTGCCATCCCCTGCTTTTGTTGGCCCCATGCCAGCAAGCTTTTTCGTAAAAAAAATAAAATACCTTATCGCTATTCAATATAGTTTTATCAAGTAAAAAGTGATCTATAAAAAGAAAATCTTTAAAAAATTCCTTTACTGTTAGAATTTAGATCTGATAGCTGTAGGCGGGACGCCAACAACAGCCTGGTTCCAATTTATCATAGTTGTGTCATATAGTTATTTAACCACAATGCGGCAATAAATCAACCGTTCTTGTTGGCTAAGGAAATTTTTTTCGAATAGTTAATTTCAAGATTTTTTTTTAGTTCATTAAACTTTTTTATAATTCACGATCTATGTATCAGTATTAATTATTTTATAGAATAAAGCGGATAGGTCGTGATGAATTAAATAATATTTGTTTTAAGCTAATATTTTTAGTATATTTGAGCTAAAACTATTAGTTATGTTTACAGGAATGAGTTTAATAGAATTTACAAAAAAGTTTCAGAG
>DATKQQ010000167.1:0-16055 GCA_035532615.1 Hanamia sp. | reverse complement strand
GGCAACTTTTGTATTCCTGACCTCACTACAACGCAGGCCACATCCATAACACAGGCCAATAATAAGACGATGCTTCAAAAGTTTACAGGCTTTTAATAATGCTTTCACTTCTGAACCATTGAGCACTACAGGCAACTTTTGGTCTTTTTCTATTGCAGGTAAGGAAAACTGTTTGTATTCCAATCCCCGCATGCGACAGGCATAGCGCAAGCCATACACAGTGAACTTGAAAAAGGTGGCTGAAGTGGTTTCCTATATCAAGATCCTGCCTGATTTTTTTTAAGCCCTCATTTATCCTTTTATTTATCTCTTTTTTTCTGCTTCTCTCGGCTTTCGATTTCTTTTTCGTATTGTTGAAGAAAGGGGAAATATAATCATCAGAATTCCTGCAATAATTTCGCTATTTATTTACGGAGGGGTAGCAATGATTTAGCAGTTCCTATAGTTGCTATCAATCTTTAATTTAAGCAAAGCTATTATTAAGTCCCCGTAACTGTTTAAGATCTCTTTCACTTTTACCTATCGTATAAGAACCTTCTGTTGTTTTTGTACTTAGATGGCTCGCCATTTTTGAAGCGGCTTCAAGTGAAAGAATTTCACTTACTTCATCTAAGTTAAGATGCTTTAAACTATAGAAGTCTGCAGTAATTTTTAGTTTGTCCTTCACATGTGTTTTCCACCTTCTTGTAATTTGACGAGGGCTAATGGAATCAGCACCGGGACATAAATTTTTTGAAAATAAAAATTGTCCAACCTTCGCTTCATTACTTATTTCTTCCCATAATTTTTTTACACTATCCTTAATTGGTTTTTTAACTTCAGTGGGCTGCCCCCTTTTCATTACAGTAACAATGTAATACTGATCATTAATAAAAACTTTCTCTTTTTTTAATTTCATCAATTCCGTTTCTCTTGCACCGGAATGAAAGAATATTTGTAGGAAACGCCAGAAATTAAAATAATTTTCCATCAAGTATTTATTGATTTTTTTTCTTTCCTCCTGGGTCAGGACTTCTCTCATTGTTTTTATAGTTGTCTTCTTTTCAATATCTCTCACCGGGTTACCCTCAATTGCTTCAACGTTGAGCAATTCTTTAAATAATATGCTCAGGTAGGCCTTATATTTATTGTATCTCTTAGCACTCCAATGAGCAATGTGTTCCGAGCAATTATCTAATATACTTAAAATATTCCTTCGCTTAATTTCATTAATTGGCTTGTGAGACAACTGAAGCCGTGTTGCTGCTTCTGAAACACCTTTAATTACACTTCTAAGATCACTCATAGTCGTTTCCTCATATTCAAGACGATCATAAGCTAATTTGAGTGCCCGATTAAATCCACAATCAGGAGCAATAATATAATCTGTATTTTCTGTAATTACTTCGTTAAGTATTGGATTATAGCCTTGCCTTTCTACTAAATCTTTCTCGATTTTTAGTAATGCTTTGACAGTTTCCCTACGCTCGTATAGCGTTTTTAAGTGGTTAATGCCTCCTTTTATTATTTTCAGTTTCCCTTTCTTGAATTCAGATGAGTAATATCTATAGGAAATAAACCATTTCCTTTTTAAAGGAGCATTGGAAGAGTTCCAATTCTTTGGAGTTACATTTAATCCCGAGTATGAGCAACCGTTTTTTAATAGTATCATAGTTCAAAATTTAAAAGTGTTAACTTTTTTGTTAACTCTTGGGTTATTTGACTATGAGTTCTAAAAAATAAAAAAGGTTGAAACTATTATTACTATTGAGTCTCAACATTTGTGGTGTGGGGCGGGATCGAACCGCCGACACAAGGATTTTCAGTCCTTTGCTCTACCGACTGAGCTACCGCACCAACGAACGGGCGGCAAAAATAGAATTATTCATCTAAAATAAAAATTCATTTTTCAACTTGCTTTAATTACCATATTCGCACAAAAACTTAATCCTCATAATCTTCAATTGCTCTAAGGTATAATTTCCTTCTGAAAGCTCTTCTTTCGCGGTTTCAAGACTGGAAGTTTCGCAGCCTTTAAAATAATCTATGATTTCATCTCTCTCATATTCTTCCATTAGGTCCTCTATAGCATAGTCAAGGTTTAATTTTGTTCCACTGGCAACAATAGTTTCCATTTCTTCCAAAAGCTCTCCAAGTTGTAATGTCCTGTTTTTGGCAATAGTTTCAAGAGGCATTTTTTTATCCACATTTTGAATAATAAAAATTTTATTATTATTCCTATTTACGACGCTCTTCATTACAAAATCATCCGGCTTTTCAATTTCATTTTCTTCTACATATTTCTCAATGAGATTTACAAAGGGCCTTCCAAATTTTAAAGCTTTTCCTACGCTTACGCCCTGGCATTTTTCCAATTCTTTTAAAGTAGTAGGATACAATGTTGCCATATCTATCAGACTGTTTTCAAGAAAAATCACGAAAGGAGGTAGTTTATGTTTTTTAGCCTCGTGCTGTCTAAGGGTTTTTAATAATTCGATAAGTTTTTCGTCTGCAGCGGTTGCCTCACTTGTATCTCCATCATCTTCTTCTTCATCACCGTCTGTTTCGTAAATATGATTTAAAGCTATCTTAAATGAAGTAGGTTTATTAAGGAACATTTCGCCTTTTGGGGTAATTTTTAAAACGCCATAATCTTCAATATCTTTCTTAATAATATTCTCAAGCAGCATCTGTCTTATCAGAGAATTCCAGAAATGCTCGTCTTTATCTTTTCCGGTTCCGAATTCAGCCTTTTCTTCGTGACGATACATTTTAATCTGGGGATTCAATTTGCCTATAATTATAGGAATCATATAGGTAATTGGAAATCTTTCTTCCAGAGAACGTATGGCTTTTAAAGCAATAAGAGCCTCTGATTTGGCCTCAATAAGTTCTTTGGGTTTTTTACAATTATCGCATTTTCCGCCGCAGTTATCTTTTTCATAAATTTCTCCAAAATAATTAAGCAGCATCTTTCTCCGGCAAACGGCACTTTCTGAATAAGCAACGGTTTCGTTAATTAATTGTGCGCCGATCTCTCTTTCTGTTAATGATTTGTCGCGCATAAGATGTTCGAGTTTAGCCACATCCTTGTGAGAGTAATAAAGTAAACATTTCCCCTCAAGCCCATCTCTTCCGGCACGCCCTGTCTCCTGGTAATAATTTTCTATAGATTTTGGTATGTTGTAATGAATTACAAAACGAATGTCCGGCTTATCAATTCCCATTCCAAAAGCAATGGTGGCAACAATAACCTGAATCTCCTCTCCCAAAAATTGATCTTGCCTGCTTGCTCTTAACTTAGTATCTAAGCCTGCATGATAAGCCACCGCTTTTATTCCATTTGCCATTAAGGTTTGTGCCAGTTCTTCGGTTGTCTTCCTGTTAAGAGTATAAATAATTCCACTCTTCCCTTTATTTTGAGAAATAAACTTTACCATACTTTTTATAGCCTGGTCTTTTTTTACTTTGGGGACTACTTCATAATATAAATTTGAACGATTAAAAGAAGATATAAAAATATTAGGATCTCTTAAACCAAGATTTTTTTTAATGTCACTTTGTACCTTTGGTGTGGCAGTTGCCGTCAATGCAATTACAGGAATTTTTTCATTTATCTTATCCATAATTTCACGAAGTCGCCTGTATTCGGGTCTGAAATCATGCCCCCATTCACTGATACAATGCGCTTCGTCAACAGCAAAAAAAGAAATTTTCAACTCCTTAAAGAAATCTACATTTTCTTCTTTGGTTAATGTTTCAGGAGCTACATATAATAATTTAGTAACTCCGGAAACAAGATCTTCTTTTACAATTTTCTGTTGTCCTTTGTTTAAAGAACTATTTAAAAAATGAGCAATATTATCTGTGCTGCTATATCCTCTTACCAGGTCAACCTGGTTTTTCATTAAAGCTATCAGTGGTGATACAATAATAGCGCACCCTTCGCTAATAATGGCAGGTAATTGATAGCAAAGGCTTTTGCCGCCGCCGGTAGGCATTATCACAAAAGTATCTTTGCCCGACAAAAGACTGTTGATAATTTCTTCCTGTGGCTCCTTGAAAGAATTAAATCCAAAATGTTTTTGAAGTTGACCGGCAAGTATTCCATTTTTAGCAGTTGCTGAAGCCTTATTGGTATTTGAAAATTTTGATGGTTTGGTTTTTGTAGTTGTTTTTGATTTTGTTGTAGGCATGGTTTTTCGTTTCTTTCTCTACATTAATTTTTTAGGGATTCGAAGTTAATTTATTGTATTTTAAAATTGAGGTTAAAATAACTTTTATATTTATTAGCTTTAATCTGATCTATTAAGTGGGTTAAGGTACGAAGTATTTGTGGAATTAAATCAAATTCCTTGGTTTTGCCCAACCGTACATTTCAAGTACGTTTGCATTATTTTCAAAAAATAATTGTTTTTATGAAACAAATTTTCAATTTAGTATATTTTTTAAATGAAAAATAAAATAATTATTACTGCAAAAGAAACGATTCTGGCAGAATCGCGTTCTGTCGCAGGTTTGATTGGTTCTATCAATAAAGACTTTGAAAAGGTTATTTTACAATTAAACTTATGCAAAGGCCGGCTCGTAATAAGTGGAATTGGTAAAAGCGCTATTATTGCCCAAAAAATAGTCGCCTCTTTAAATAGTACCGGCACACCTTCGGTTTTTTTACATGCTGCTGACGCCATTCATGGAGATATAGGAATGGTACAGCAAGAAGACATAGTAATGATCATAAGTAAAAGCGGTGAAAGTCCCGAGATAAAGGTGCTTGTGCCAATTATTAAGAACTTTAAAAATACACTTATCGCTATGTGTGGCAATATGGATAGCTACCTGGCAAAATGCGCGGATTTCGTTTTAAATACAACGGTGACAGAAGAGGCTTCGCCCTATAATCTCGCTCCTACAAGCAGCACAACTGTTCAAATGGTAATGGGAGACGCTATTACGGTGTGCCTAATGGAATTACGAGGTTTTGATTCAAACGATTTTGCTAAATTTCACCCGGGTGGAACATTAGGAAAAAAGTTATATCTGCATGTGGGTGATCTTTCTGTAAATAACGAAAAACCGTCAGTCAATACAGAAAGTTTGTTGAAAGATGTAATTATTGAGATTACAAAAAAACGCTTAGGCGTAGCCGTTGTTTTGGAAAATAAAGAAAAAATAGCTGGAATTATTACTGATGGCGACCTAAGAAGAATGTTGGAAAAAAATTTATATCATAATGGTCTAAAAGCAAAAGAAATTATGACTCTACACCCAAAAACGGTTGATAAAAATGAACTAGCCATAAATGCGCTGGAAATCATGCGGAAAAATAACATAACACAACTTGTGGTAACTTTTAAAAATAACTACGAAGGGATTATCCATTTACATGATCTTGTCCGCGAAGGGATTATTTAATACAAATTAATTATGAATAGAAATAATTATGTGGCCATCATGGCAGGAGGTATTGGAAGCCGGTTCTGGCCAGTAAGCAGAGTTGATTACCCAAAACAATTTCTGGATATTTTAAACACGGGGAAAACGCTGATTCAAAGTACTTTCAACCGCTTTGCTCAATTTATTCCTATAGAAAATATTTATGTGGTAACCTCTTATCAATACAAAGAAATTGTCTCTAAACAATTACCGCAGATTAAACCTGATAATATTGTTTGTGAACCTTCGCGCAAAAATACCGCTCCCTGCATTGCCTTCATTTCTTATAAACTTCAACAATTGAATCCCGATAGTAATTTAATTTGTGCGCCGGCAGATCATCTTATAACGGATGAAACTTCTTTTATTAAGATTTGTCTTGAAGCGCTGGAATTCACTGAAAAAAATAATGCTCTGCTAACATTAGGCATTAAACCTTTTCAGCCCAATACCGGTTATGGATATATTCAATTTGAGCAACATGCAGTGAGCGATAATGTGTACAAGGTAAAAACCTTTACCGAAAAACCAGATTTGGATTTGGCTAAAACCTTTATTGCCAGTGGCGATTTTTTATGGAATGCAGGGATTTTTGTTTGGCAAACAAAAAATATAATTATTGCCTTTGAAAAATATTTACCAGAAACTCATGAGCTTTTTGCCGGTGCAAAAAAAGTTATGAACACCCAAAAAGAAAATGAAGCTATAGAATTAATATATCCTTTGTGTGTAAGCATTTCAATTGATTACGGAATACTTGAAAAAGCGGAAAATGTGTATGTAATTCCTTCTTCCTTTGGATGGAGCGATCTGGGCACATGGGGAAGCGCTTATGAAAACCTCGAAAAAGATTACCATGATAATGCAGTAGCCGGAGAGAACATTATTCTCTTTGATTCCAACAAAAATATGGTTCATTCAAATAGTGATAAATTAATTTTGTTACAAGGTTTGGACGATTTTATCGTAGTGGATACCAAAGACGCATTATTGGTTTGTAAAAAAGAAAACGAGCAAAACATAAAAGAATATTTAGCGGAAATAAAAAGGAATAAAGGTGATAAACATCTTTAACATTTCTTATGTAATTAGCAGGAAAAACTTTTTATGGATGTTTCCTGAAATATTTATAATTGTTTAACGTTACATTGTATATCCATTTTTTCGCATTTATCCAATGAAAATCTTTTTAATCTCTTTATCTGCGTTGCTTCTTTTGCCCAATTTTTTCAATTTTTCTCTTGAACCCAAACCGGGATATAATAAAATAGAAATCTTTGACCCTTCTCTTTCAAGAATCAATTCTGTCCAAAAATTGATAAATTATACAGACAGTATTTCCCAAAAAAAATATGCGCATAATTCATTGCAATACGCAATGGTTATTTCCGATGTAATAGAGCAAAGATTTTATCATGGTTTTTCTGTTTACAGCTTACATAAGAATTGGATAGCTGCAGTAACGCAGCGTTTATTAGGGCACGATGTTGCTAATCCTGTAAACCCGGAAGATATTTTAAAATACCCTTATGCCGGTTGTTCACAGCAGGCAATAGTATTGACCGCGGTGATGAAAGAAAATCATGTGCCTTACAGAAGTCTCGGTTTTCCTCATCATTACACGACAGAATTGAAATTCAATAATTCCTGGTATTACTTTGATACAGATATGGAACCCGACATGACTATAGAAGACCGGGATTTAAAAAACTGGAAACACGACGGAGATAGTTTAAAAAAATTCTACCATAAAAACGCCGCTTCTGCTGAATATGGTTTTGGCAATTCTAAAAAAGCAATAGTTGGAAAAATAAATGCATCGCCGGCACCAAACGCTTCTTTATTTCAAACAACTACCAAATATTTATCTAAGCTGCTTTGGCTATTCCCTTTAATTCTTGTAGCATATCCCCGCAAAAAGAAAACATAAATTTTCTGAAACGATTGTATAATTTCGATTATTTCACTAAATCGAAATATGGTGTATCCCAATAATATCAAAAGCAAATTGCCCCAGACTGGCGAAACAATTTTCACTGTAATGAGTTCCCTCGCAGCAAAAAACAATGCTATAAACCTCGGGCAAGGAACTCCGGATTTTGAAATGAATGAAAAATTGATTGACCTCGTGAACAAGGCTATGAGAGATGGACATAATCAATACGCACACAGAAACGGATTGTTAGCATTAAGAGAAGCCATTGCTCAAAAAGTTGATTTTTTATACAAATGCAAAGCGGATCCGGCCAAAGAAATTACTATAACTCCCGGAGGCACTTATGCTATTTATACCGCCTTGACCTCTGTTTTAAACCAAGGTGATGAAGTTATTGTTTTTGAACCTGCATATGATAGTTATATTCCAAATATTGAAATCAATGGCGCTATCCCCATTATAATTCCCCTCGAATATCCCGATTATAAGATAGACTGGAATCTTGTAAAAGAAAAGATTTCGAAGACAACTAAAATGATCATTATCAATTCTCCCAAGAACCCCACTGGCAGGACTCTTGATAAAAATGATATTGATCAATTAAGAGAGATTGTTGCAAATACAGATATCAATATCTTAAGCGATGAGGTTTATGAGCATATCATTTTTGATGGGTTCCAACATGAAAGTATTTTAAAATACCCAGATCTTTTTCAAAGAAGTTTTGTTGCCTTTTCTTTTGGTAAAGTATATCATTGTACCGGATGGAAAATCGGCTATTGCATAGCACCCGATTCATTAATGAAAGAATTTTTAAAAGTTCATCAATACAATTGTTTTAGCTGCAATACGCCTGTTCAATACGCACTTGCCACATTTCTCCGGGATAAAAGTGAATATCTTTCTTTGGGCAGCTATTTACAATCAAAAAGGGATTTTTTTCAAACCCTTATGGCTAAAACTAAATTTAAACCTTTACCTTCTTGCGGAAGCTATTTTCAATTATACAGTTTTGAGGACTTGAGTAATGAGGGTGAACTTGATTTTGCAAAAAAATTAACTATGCGTGCCGGAGTCGCAGCCATTCCGGTTTCTGCCTTTTATAAGAAAGGAAAAGAAAATAGGGTTTTACGTTTTTGTTTTGCAAAAAAAGAAAACACACTTCAGCAAGCTGTGGAAAGATTACTTACCTATCAATCTTCATTTTAAAAAGGGATTTTGTTACCTAAAAACCTTAAACGAAAAAAAGTAACCTAATTTCAAAACATTTCTCCCGGAGTCAAGGAAGTAAATCATTCCTCACGTCGGTAAAAAAATCAACAAAATGATAAAAAAATGATTATTTCCCAATAATCTTATCGCTTTTATTATTTCATGGAACATATTTTGTGGGTTTGGCTTTATCATTTAATCTTAAAAAATATTTGTATGAAAAAGTTAAGTTTAGCCTCATTAATAATAGGCGCAGTTTTATTTTCGGCCTGCAATGGAAATTCAACTAAATCAGGCTCTATGAATTCGGATACTACCTCTTCTAGTAAGATGAGCATCGATTCGAGTAAAATGTCTTCTTCAACAGACACCACCAATAATTCTAAAATGGCTATGGTAAGTGATGACGTAAAAAATTTCTCGACCGATGCCGCCGCAGACGGTATGTTTGAAGTAGAAATGGGTAAAATAGCTATGAAAAATGCAGGGACACAATCTATAAAGGATTTTGGGGAAATGATGGTAACAGACCACACAAAAATAAATAACCAATTGAAAGCCATGGCATCAAAAAAAATGGTTGATTTGCCCACAACTGTTACTGCTGATCAACAAAAGACTATTGACAAAATGAGTAAAGAAACCGGAAAAACTTTTGATAAGGATTATGTATCAATGATGATTGAAGGTCATAAAAATGCAATTGCCGCTTTTAAAACTGCGGGTGATAAAATAACCGATACTGATTATAAGGATTTTATAATGAAAACACTGCCGACACTTCAAAAGCACTTAGACGCAATTAATGCAATAAATAATAAAATGAAAATGTGATAAGTATTAAACAAGGAGTGCAAAAATACTCCTTGTTTACTGTTTTATGAAATCTTCCCAAAGCAGATTTACCTCTTCTGAATTTTTAAACTAAAAAAATTAACATTTAAATACTAAATAAATTAGTGTTAATAAGTAATAAACTCTATATTTGTCCAAATTATAACTTTACAATTTAAAAATTCACTTTTAAAAAAGGTAACATGGCAGCAAACAATAATAACGCAGATAAAAATTCTGAAAAGTTAAAAGCGCTAAAATTAACTATTGAAAAAATAGATAAAGATTTTGGTAAAGGAAGTGTGATGATGATGAATGAACGTTCACAGGAACCACACGAAGTAATTTCGTCAGGCTCAATAGGTTTAGATGTTGCCCTGGGGATCGGCGGCCTTCCAAAAGGAAGAGTTGTTGAAATTTATGGTCCGGAATCTTCTGGTAAAACAACATTAGCTATTCATGTAATAGCCGAGGCTCAAAAAAAAGGAGGCATGTGTGCGATTATAGATGCAGAACATGCTTTTGACAGTGCTTATGCAAGGAAATTAGGCGTGGACGTGGACAATCTTTTAATAAGCCAGCCAGACTATGGCGAGCAGGGATTGGAAATTGCAGACAGATTAATTCTTTCCGGTGCTCTGGATGTTGTGGTGATTGATTCTGTAGCTGCCTTAGTTCCAAAAGGAGAGTTGGAAGGTGAAATGGGCGATAGTAAAATGGGTTTGCAGGCAAGGCTAATGAGTCAGGCTATGAGAAAATTAACAGCTACCATCAGCAAAACCAATTGCTGCTGCATTTTTATAAACCAGTTGCGCGATAAAATAGGCGTTATGTTTGGTAGTCCTGAAACTACTACCGGTGGGAATGCTTTAAAATTTTATGCCTCAGTAAGGCTTGATATCCGGAGGTTGGCACAGATTAAAGACGGCGACCAATCAATAGGAAACAGAGTAAAAGTAAAAGTGGTAAAAAATAAAATGGCGCCCCCTTTCCGTGTTGCAGAATTCGATATCATCTTTGGTGGTGGCATTTCTAAAACTGGTGAAATAATAGATATGGGTGTTGACCTGGGAATTGTGCAAAAAAGTGGAAGTTGGTTTAGTTACGACACTACAAAACTTGGCCAGGGCCGCGAAGCAGTAAAGCAACTATTAGTTGATAATCCTGATCTGGCAAAAGAAATAGAAGCGAAAATCAGAGCGAAAATTGCGGAAGGTGTTATCGCTTAAAAATATTTATTTTCTGGGGTTTGTAAAATTGCTTGTTCATTTTGAATAAGCAATTTTTATTTTCGGTAATTCATAAACCTAAAGATAGATTCATTATTTTACTACAATCCAAACCTCTTGCTTATTTCCAGCATTCTTTCAATAGGCTTCTTAGAAGCTATTCTTAATTTTTCATCCATTATAATTTCCGGTTCTTCATATTCCATACATAAATACAATTTCTCCAAAGTATTTAGTTTCATATACGGACAATTGTTACAAGCGCACATATTATCCGGCGGCGCGGGAATGAAAGTTTTTAATGGCGCTTTTAGTTGCATCTGGTGAATAATACCAGATTCGGTGGCAACAATAAATTCCGTTGCCGGATTTTCTAAAGTGTATTTTAATAAACCTGATGTGCTCCCAATATAATCTGCCACCTTCAGTATTGGTTCTTCGCATTCAGGATGAGCAATAACTTTTGCGTTTGGATGGCGCATTTTTAGTTTGGTTATTTTTTCAAGACTGAATATTTCATGAACAATACAGGATCCCTTCCATAAAACCATATCCCTTCCGGTTTTTTTGATCAAATAAGCTCCCAGGTTTTTATCTGGCGCAAATATTATTCTTTGTTCTTTAGGAAGACTATTTATAATCGTTTCTGCATTGGAAGATGTGCAGATAATATCGCTCAACGCCTTCATACCTGCAGAACAATTGATATAAGTAATTACCAAATGCTCAGGATATTGATCTTTAAATTTTTTAAAAAGATCTGCAGGCGCTGAATCTGCAAGCGAACATCCCGCTTTGAGGTCTGGCAATAAAACCTTTTTATGAGGGTTCAGTATTTTAGCTGTTTCCGCCATAAAATGTACCCCTGCAAAAACAATTATATCAGCATTGGTGGATTGTGCTTTTTGTGCAAGTGCCAAGCTATCGCCGATAAAATCGGCAACATCCTGAATATCTGGTTCCTGGTAATAGTGTGCAAGTATAATGGCATTTTTTTCTATTTTTAAACGTTCAATTTCTGCAAAGAGGTCTAAGTTAACATCAATATTCAAATCGAGAAAACCTTTTTTATCTAAATTCTTTTTTGCTATTTCAATGTTAATATCTGCCATAGTATTTAGTATTAATACATTATTAATTTAAAAGCCTATTACTATTATGAGTGTGAATATGTGGACATAAAAATTTATTGTGTTGATGCAAATTTAAAATTAACTTCTTATCCACACCTATCCACAAAATTCTAACAGCCTTATTTTAACATGCATCCTTTTAAAAATTAGTTATTTTAACATCTGTTAACAAATAAAGATGTTGAAAAATAAATTGAATATTTTTTTTAAAAACTTGTGAATAGGACTGGTGTAAAATGTGGTTTCTTTTCTAAAAAGATTACAAATCATTAAAATTCCAAAACTTATTAGAACTTATAAAGGAATTATTTTTTAATAATAGTCTTTAATAACACAAAAAATTATTTTTTCACATGATTATGTTGAAAATTATTTCAGTTATTTTATTTTAAAAAATTATTTCAGAATCTTTAATAAGAAAACCTTGCCTGTACTAATGATAATAGGTTATCCACAATTTGTTCCTATTTTATTTTACACTATTTTTGCCGCCTTATTTCAAATTTTAGAGAAAATACAATATGTCAATCATTCAGACTATCCGGGACAAAGGAGCTGTAATAGTCATAGCGCTTATCGGTATAAGCCTTGTTGCTTTTATCTTAATGGATTCTATGAGCAGCAGGCGAGGTGGTTCGTTATTTGGTAATAATAATACTTCTACAATTGGTATTGTAAATGGTTCTAAGATCCAATTAGACGATTTTAATAAACAAGTAAAGGAAATAGAACAGCAGTATCCAAATGGAGGGGCTTCTCAAAATAACCAGATAATGGAATCTGTGTGGAACCAAATGGTAGCTGAAAAAGTAGTTCAAGGGCAATTTGATAAATTAGGAATCACATTTACTCCGGACGAAATGAGTTCTATTATGTTTAGCGATGATGCCCCCCAACAACTAAAACAAGCATTTACTGATAAGAAAACAGGGATATACGACATAGAACAGGCTAAACAATGGTGGGCACAAACTAAGAGAAATAAAAACCAGGAGCAAAGAGACGAAATAATTTCTCAATTGATTGATCCTATGCGGATGAATAGCTTATATACAAAATATACTTCTATGATTTCTGCAAGTATTTATCAACCTAAATGGCTTTCAAAAGAGATGAACGAAGAAACAAACGATTTTGCAACTATATCTTATGTGGCGGTTCCGTATACTGTAATAAGTGATAGTTCTATAAAAGTGAGCGATGATGATATAGAAACATATCTTAAAAATAACAAAGCGAAATATATACAAGAACCAGGAAGGATGATTTCTTACGTATCTTTTAGTGCTGCTGCCAGCGCTGCTGATAGCGCCAGGATCTTACAATCTATGAATGATTTGAAACCTGAATTTAAAGCAGATTCAAACGCTAAATTTTTCCTGGGTAGAAACTCCTCTGCTATTCCATTTTTTGATGGCTATACCCAAAAAACAAATATTCAAGCTCCTAATAAAGATTCTATAATTGATTTACCCGATGGTGGAGTTTATGGTCCGTACATATATGGCGGAAATTATGTGTTGGCAAAAAAATTATCGACTAAAATTTTACCCGATAGTATTAAATGCCGCCATATTTTATTGGGCACAATCGATCCTCAAACACAGCAGCCAACTATGGCTGACAGCACAGCACACAGAATTGCAGACAGTATTGCCTTAGCCATACAACATGGAGCCAACTTTGATTCGCTCGATGCAAAATATTCAACAGACGAAACTGCTAAAAAAGATAACGGAGTAATGACTTTTGACCTTATGACAATTGAAGGAGATGGATTTGCCAAAGAATTTGGCGATTTTTTGCTGAATGATAAAGGAGAAACTAAAAAGGTAGTGCATACACAATTCGGTTGGCACTACATCGAAATATTAGATAAAAAAGATCTGGAACCAACATATAAAATTGCATATATGGCTAAAGAAATTGCCCCGAGCGATGAAACCATAAATGCAGCCAATACTGCGGCCATAAAATTATCAGGAATTGCTAAAGATGAAAAAACGTTTAATGAATATGTTGCAAAGAACGGAATAAAAAAGGTAACAGTACCTACTGAAGTAAAAGAGAACGATTTTCAATTAGGCACATTACAGGATGCGAGGCCAATTATCAGGTGGGCGTTTGATGCAAAAGAAGGCCAGATATCAGATCCTTTTTCTGTAAAAGACGATTATATAGTGGCTATAGTGGATAAAAAGATAGAAGCGGGTCTCCCGGATGTAAATACTGCAAGGCCAAAGGTAGAAGGTATCATAATAAACATGAAAAAAGCGGAGGAAATTAAAAAGAAGCTGAATAATCCTTCAACTCTTGAAGCCGCCGCCGCTCCCTACCATCTGCAGGTTTTAATTAGTGGCTCTGATTCTACTCTTACTTTTAATGCTGAAATTATAAATGGAATAGGAATAGAACCCAGGGTAGCCGGCGCAGCATTTGACAAAGAATATCAAACAAAAGTTTCACCTCCTTTTTCAGGCAATTCCGGGGTGTTTGTCATAAAAGTAAACAGCATTGCTCAGAAGGTAAAGGTCTTCCCACAACTTCTGAAACTCCAGGAAAATGAGGAATTGAATAAAGATACGCAATCTGCTTTAAGCGAATCTTTTGATGCATTGAAAAAAATAGCAGACATCAAAGATTATCGTAGTAAATTCTTTTAAAATATAGAATAAGCTATTTTTTAAAAAAAGCCATTCAAAATATGGCTTTTTTAATTGATATAAGGAAAATATCATTGGATAGTGTTTTGGCGACTCAAAAATTTACCATCATAGATTTTGTAACTTTACTTGAATTATAAAAATATGGAAGAAGCTATAATAAATAAAGTAGCGCAAAGCGGACTAATTACACTTGATCTGGAAAAATTTTATCCCGAAGGCGAAATATTACTTTTTGATATTAAGGATTTTTTGTTCATGGATCTTATTTTAAAAGAAAAAGATTATCGTGAAGCGTTGAAAAATTTTGATTGGAAAATTTATGAGTATAAAAATGTAGCTATTTCTTGTTCAACAGAAGCAATAATTCCCTTATGGGCATATATGCTTGCGGTTTCTTATTTAATGCCTTATGCCAAAGACGTTCTTTTTGGGACCATAGAAGATGTGTTTAATATTTTGTTTTTAAAAAATCTTTGGAAAATAGATACAAAAGAATATGAGGGCAAAAAAGTGGTTGTAAAAGGATGTGGAGATAAAAAAATACCCCCATCTGCTTTTGTGGAGATTACCAAATTTTTGCGTCCAATTGCTAAAAGTATTATGTACGGTGAACCTTGCAGCACAGTACCTATTTTTAAGACACCAAAAATCACATGAACAGACAATCGCAAGTCAGAAGAAAGCACTTTCAAAAAAGTGAGATTAGAAAATACGTAAAAAGTAGGATTACTTTTTATGCAAGGCTTTTTTCTTTGGTTGCTCAATTTGTAAAGGAAGATCACTTGCCCATATATCCCGATACATTTTCCAGTTACCTGTTTCGGGTTTCCAAAGCACGATGTATTTTCCTTTATCAATCAGTTTGTTTTTCTTACCTGAAATTTGGTAGGTTCCTTGTTCAGCAATAATACTACTGTCGCCCCAGATATGCAAAGTGTGCAAATCAAAATCCGTAATTCCTTTCGCCATTAAATTTGAGAAGAAATGAGCTATGTTTTTTCTACCTTTAATGGAAGGCTGATTCGGCGCCATAAGTAGGGCATCTGTAGTATAACTTTGAGAGACTTCTAAGGAATCGCCTGCATCAAAGGATTTCATAAAATGCTGATTGCTTTGTAAGATAGAGGCTTCACCCTGTTTGATATCAAACGCGGAAGCGGATTTCTGAATTTCCAGTTTATCCTGAACGTTATTACAGGAGCACATTATTAAAGCAACAAATATAAATAATGAAGTACAAAAAGTTCGATATAACTGCATATTTTATTAATCGTTTAGTAAATTAGTAAGGGTAAAATTATTATGCTGCATATCTGTCGTGGCTTACATGAAAATATTTTTGCACCTGCTTTCTGTCATTTTTCTTCCGTTCATAAAATCTTCAACGTTGGTACGCATTTGAGCCATGTTGATAGGACGTTTCTTGCCAATAATATTTGTCTTTACATCCTGGTTCACATATTCCTGTGGGTTCAACTCCGGGCTATATGGTGGCAGAAAAAATAATTCAATCCTATCTTTGTTTTCTGCCAGCCATTCGTTGAGCATTTTTGTTTTGTGTGCCGGATGCCCATCAGTTACAAAATATATTTTCTGTCTGCTATATTTTATCATCTGTTGTAAAAATGTT
>DATKQQ010000166.1:0-3365 GCA_035532615.1 Hanamia sp. | reverse complement strand
TTAAATAAGCTATCCAATCAGGATACTTTGCTCAGCGGCTGGAAATTCCATCCGGGTGATAACCCGCAATGGGCAAAACCAGATTTTGATGACAGCCATTGGCAACTTGCTGACCCCGGGACTGACATTACAAAATTCGATCAGCTTAAAAATGCGGGCGTGGGCTGGTTGAGGCTTCACATTAAGACCGATAGCTCGTTAGCCACGCAGCAAATCATGGCATGGGTGTCACAATACTCGGCTTCTGAAATATACCTGGACGG
Source organism: Hanamia sp. (assembly GCA_035532615.1). GTDB lineage: Bacteria > Bacteroidota > Bacteroidia > Chitinophagales > Chitinophagaceae > Ginsengibacter. The sequence continues at coordinate 3,102 of DATKQQ010000166.1, read as the reverse complement.
TAAATTAATTCAGCAATATGGTTACATCGGGCACGATCTGGCCAAAACAAGGGCGGTAACACCTGACGGGGAGCTGTTTGCATTGAAATTAAAGGGCGGCATTGACCAGGTAATTGCGGTACGCTTAGGGTACCAATCCGGAATCTTGTACATATCTCCGTTGTTTACCCCTCTTTCTGCCTTTAGCATGTACATTAACGGATATAAGGAGGCAACGGAAAATTCGGAAAATTCATCAAAGTTAAACCAGGAGCTATTGGTTATGAATGCGATAGCCACAGGGATATTCCTCATCCTATGTTTTATCCATTTCTTCTATTTTATTTTCGACCGGTCTCAAAAGATCAGTTTATATTATTTGCTCTATTGCCTTAGCATCTTTTATATCTACCTCACTTTTATTTTCATTTATTACCAGGGACATTCAGAAAAGGTTTCTGTCAATATGTTGATATTCGATCTCGGAACCGTCAGTTTTTGTATAGCTTTCTTGTTTTTGGTCCTCGTAGTTTACGTGTTATTTGGCTATCGCGAACGAACGGTTTTTAAAGTATTGACCATTTTGGCAGTAGCCACCATATATTCCATTTACCGGGATGATATCATATGCAGCTTTATTGACACTATCGTATTTCCGGTGCTGTGTATGCTGGAGGTAATGAGGATTTGCATCCTGGCGTATAAACAAAAAAAGAAGCACGCTGGCATTATAACGCTATTTATATGTTTATATATTATTTTGTACGTATGGGAAGGGCTGCTGGATCAAACAACAATATTGGCAACTATACTTATCTATTTCGTGTTTTTGGGGTTACCGGTTGTTATCGCCATCTACCTGGGTATTAAAACAGCCTCAACCAATCGTGCACTAAAAATAACGCTTGATGAGGTTCGAATGCTTTCTGCTCAAAATCTGGCACATGAACGTGAGAAACAGGAAATATTAATAAGTCAAAACGAGTTATTGGAAAAGCTGGTAACAGAGCGAACATCTGAACTTAACCAATCTCTTACTCATTTAAAGCAAACCCAAGCCCAACTCATCCAATCAGAAAAGATGGCTTCCCTCGTTGAACTTACCGCTGGCATTGCGCATGAAATACAAAACCCGTTAAACTTTGTCAATAATTTTTCTGATGTCAACAAAGAGTTGCTTATTGAAATGAAAGATGAAATGGATAAAGGAAATACAGAAGATGCTAAAGCAATTGCCAATGATATAATAACCAACGAAGAAAAAATAAATCATCACGGTAAACGTGCCGGAGACATCGTAAAAGGAATGTTGCAACACTCACGAACCAGCACTGGCGTAAAGGAACCCACTGATATCAATGCATTGGCGGATGAATATTTACGATTAAGTTATCATGGCCTGCGAGCAAAAGATAAAGAATTCAATGCAACCATGAAAACCGATTTTGATGAATCAATTGGAAAAATTAATATCATTCCGCAGGATATTGGAAGGGTGTTATTAAATTTATACAACAATGCTTTTTACGCAGTAAGTGAAAAGCAAAAAGCTTGTCAGGCTGAGCCTGTCGAAGCCGTTTATGAACCAACAGTTTCTCTAAGCACAAAGAAATCAGGAAATAGTGTGTTGATTACCGTTAGTGATAACGGAAATGGTATTCCACAAAAAATAGTTGACAAAATCTTTCAACCTTTCTTCACCACCAAACCAACGGGGCAAGGCACAGGGCTGGGATTGAGTTTAAGCTATGATATTGTGAAAGCGCATGGAGGGGAGATAAAAGTGGAGACGAAGGAAGGGAAAGGTGCGGAGTTTATTATTCAAATACCAAATTCTTAAACAAGCTGCATGAAACTATTTATAAAAATATTATTGCTTTTGTTGTTGCCTTTTTTTTCTAAGGCTCAGTCTCCGCAATCAGAACTTGACAGCTTGCACCTCAAGGTTCAGCTTGCAAAGAATGATACCATCCGTATGAATGCTTTGAAAGATTTGGGTGGTTATTACGATGATGTAAACCTGGATAGTTCCGTTCACTATTCCGAAAAAGCAATAGCAATTGCAGGGCAATTACAATTAAGATTCGATGAAGCAACAACGAATGCCCTTATCTGTTGGCCAATATTTAAGATGGGAAATTATCCCCGGGCATTAAAATTACTGAACATGGATCTGGATTTTTTCGGTAACCCTGCTAACGAAAAATACATTTATAATGTATCAAAAGGGCAAACACCCGGCTCAATCCGTCTATACTGGTTATCATATATTCATATGACCTTCTGTGGTTTGTATAGCTACACGGATAATTATGAAAAAGCTATTGTATCAGGAAAAGAAGCGATAAGAATTGCAGAATATTTAAAAGACACTTTGGATCTGGCTTATTCATATTCCACAATCGTTGAGGCTTACATCAAATTTAATAAGCTGGATTCAGCACTGTACTATTGCCAGGGGGCAGTGAATTTTTATGAAGCTGGCATAGAGAGAAAATATCTGGCTGATGTTTATATCCAGATTGGAGAAATATTTAAGCAAAAGGGGGAATTTATCCTGGCTAAAGAAAATTTTGTAAAAGCCATACAGACGGGTATATTGTATAATAACCCTATACTAAGAGGAGAAGCACAGCTTGAGTTAGCCCGTCTTTTTCAATCACAAAGCAAATTTGATTCAAGCCTTTACCACAGTAAGGAAGCGCTTGCGATTTTAGAAATTACGGGCAAGGAAAAGTCAACTGCAATTGCCTACAGGATGATTTCAGATTGTTATTTGAGCCTGGGAAAATCAGACAGTTCTTTTGTTTATTTAAGACTGGCTACGGTATTAAATGATAAACTTGACAAGGCAGAAAAGGAAAAAATCCAGGAATTCCAGGTTGCAGGATTTGAGGAAGCATTGAGGTCGCAGGAATTGGAGAAAGAAAAAATTCAAACGCAAAATAAAATCAGGACTTATGGATTGCTTGCAGGGCTTGTTGTTTTTATGCTGATAGCTTTTTTGTTGTACCGAAATAACCGTAATCGTAAAAAAGCAAATGATTTGCTGCAACATAAAAATGTTGAGATTGAACAGCAGAAAAAAAATGTTGAGCAAACACTTACTGAACTTAAATCTAC
>DATKQQ010000165.1:0-4038 GCA_035532615.1 Hanamia sp. | reverse complement strand
GGTTTGCATAAATTAGCGATAGCAGTTGTGTGCGAATTGTGATTTTGCAACAGATCTTGTAATTCAATCCGGGGATAATGAATGTTATGGTACAACTCCAGGTATTCTCTAAAGGATAACCCGGCTAATTGATAGGTGAGCACTCTACGGCTTAAATCTGATTCTCCCCGGTACAAATCTAAAGCAGAAGATGAGGTAAAAATTAGTTGTAAACCTGGCAAGCCATCAAAAATGATTTTAATTTGCCTTGACCAGTCTTTCATTTTATGAGCCTCATCTACCAGCAAGGTTTGCCCACCCAGTTGATAAAAAGATTGCGCCAGATCAAATAAAGTGTTGGAATAAAAATAAGGATGATCCAGCGTTACATAAAGATGTTTATTAGTATCAATTAAATTATATTTAAGGTATTGAAGCAGAAGGGTTGTTTTTCCCACACCTCTTAATCCTTTGATACCCACAAAACGGTCATTCCATTGAATCTTCTCAAAAAGATATCTGTTGAAATTATTGGATATGCCTTGTAGTAGTCCAACTTGATATTGAAATAATTTTTCCATTTTATTGGTTTGACTTCAAATCAAAATTAAGTATTTATTGGTTTCAGTACAAATCATTTTTATCTTTCAATTTAGTACTATAAATCATGATTTGTTTGGCAATTTGAACTGTCAGCTTCAAAGAAAGATTATTATAGTTTAACTTAAGATCTCTACGCGCTGTTATAAATGTTGTTATACAACAAGGAATAATGAATAGCTTTATTTATATTAGATTTACATCGGGTTTATGAATTATACAACTACCATATCAGTCTTAAAATCAATTGGCCCTTCGGTTCATACAAGAGAATCATCTAAAATTTTGATGGAACTTATTGAACAAAATCAATGTGATTCTATTGAGGTTGATTTCTCTAAGGTTGAGTATATTAGCAGATCTTTTGCTGATCAGTTTTATGCCGACAAAATGAATTGTGCAATAAAATTGAAAAAAAATATACTTGTTTCTAATGCAAATGAAACAGTAATGCACATGCTCAACGCTGTTGCAAAAACTCAAAACAAAAAGTCCAATACTTTTTTGAACATCCCAATTTACAAGTATTCATCACAAAGTCAGTTAGAGAATTTTTTATTGAGCATTTAATGCATGAGCAATAAAACTCAATAATCAGAGTGCTTGCAAAAAGCAAGTGCTGTTAGGTTTATTGTGAGAGAAGGTCATGATTCATGAGCAAAAGAAGAAGGGTCGAATGCATCTATTAATTGCTGCCACTGATTTTGTACTTGTAACCGGGTTCCAGGGTCTGTATTATTCATCTGCGCTAGAAACTGGTCAGCTATTTCCTGGTACAATGAAGCGCGAGTCGAAAATAAAAGAACTGCAACCAAAGAAATTGATGTATTTGAGTACAAGTAAACTATCTGCTGTAGTATTGTTATTCCATAAATATAAAGCTGTATTATTTCCTGCATGAAGTATCAATTTTTGTCCTTCACAGATCGTAGTATCATTTCCTAAATTTATGACTGGACCAGCTATAAAATTACAAACAATTGTATCTGACGCTGAGCATCCATTGGTAGTTACAGTCACCCAATATTTTCCAGATTGATTTACTGTTAGCATTTGTGCATGACTGTTATCATTCCATAAATAATTAGCACCGGGATTGCCACCATTAAGAATGATAGAATTGCCAAGGCATAAGGTGGTATCATTAGTGGGAAATATCTTATTGAAGGATAAATAGTCAATTTTAATTGTGTCGCTTGCGAGACATCCATCTGCATTTACACTCACCCAATATTTTCCTGGTTGAGAAACAGAAAAATTATCGTTTGTCGAACCATCCTGCCATGTATATGAAACATTAGCCGCACAAGAAGAGCTTGCAGAAAAATGTGGAACAAACAAATCCTACATCTCACGAATTGAGAACAATGCTTCTGACATCAGACTTTCAACATTAATGAAAATTATTCAGCAAGGGCTTGGAGGACAATTAAAATTAACGCTTCAACTTTGACTTGACCGCACTGGCTCTTGTAGTTATCTTCGGCTTTGGGTTCGTTATTGGGCTGACGTTCGGGCGAAAAGTACATTGAATGCCAGCGCGGCAGCAAGCCCTCGACGTTACATGCGATTCGATCGAAACATTCTGCCACAAACAGTTTGACAATTATTTTACTTGAAAAGATAAATTTTTAAGAAAAAACAGTTTCACTTTCGGGCAACTATTGTTATCTTTGCCTCGTGGACAAAAAACAGAAATTTCGAAACTATCATTACTTACAAAGATTATTTTGAGAATTTCTTTGTGAAGCAGCGGCAAAAAGTGAAAGACAAAATTATCTGGACTTTTGATTTAATAGAAGAAATTGATAGAGTTCCGGAAACCTATCTTAAACACATGGACGATACGGATGGTCTTTTTGAAATCCGGGTACAATTAGCCAGCGACATTTTTCGGATATTCTGTTTTTTCGAAGAAGGACAATTAATTGTTCTAGCGAATGGCTTCCAGAAGAAAACTCAAAAGATACCTAAAAAGGAAATTGAAAAAGCATTAAAAATAAAAAAAGAATATGAAGACGAAAAGAAATAACATTATGACTCTTGACCAGTTCAAGGACAAACATTACGGCGCACGCGGCACAGCCAAACGTGACCAACTTGAAGCAGGTTATCAAAACTTTAAAATCGGTGCATTAATACACGAAGCAAGGCTGGAAAAGGGTTTGACACAGGAACAACTTGCTGAAAAAGTTGGAACAACAAAATCGTACATTTCAAAAATTGAGAATAATATTAAAGAAGCGAGAATTTCAACACTTCAAAAAATTGTAGAAGTTGGGTTCGGCGGACAATTACAATTATCAATTAAGCTTTAACACGAACCAACTATAGAAAACTGAACCGCATGTAACATTAAGAACAAAAGCCGCAAGCCCCCCATTAAAAGCCCACATCAGGAACGAACTTGTGGGGGTTTTCGGTTATTGTTTGTTGACCGACACCGGGCTATAGGAGATTAGTAGCCCTGTTCTATAGGATTAATCGTTTATGCATGTCAGTTAGTATCATTTTCTTTATAAGAATGCGGTATTTATTTTGCTTAGACATAAAAGGTTCCCTTACCCATAATTGGTTTATTTTTTTTGGTTTGATAATAAATGAGAAATCTGTGTTCACAAAGGCTTCTTTTTTTTCATCTGGTGATGCTTTATTATTTACTGCTGCCACCTTTTTTTCGGTCTTCCATAATCTTTTTGTAAAAATGCTAATGGCATGCTCTGCATACGTGATGCTCATCAGGATCAGTTTTCCCTTGTTGCATTTGGGACACAGCGGAATGTCTTTGCCATATTTTTTAAGCATCCGCTGGCTCACCGGTATTTGTACTTTTGGTGGTAAAGTTCTGGGCAGAAAAACTATATTGAGCAATAATAATAACAATGAACTTTTAATTATAAATTTGGCAACGGTTCCGGCAGATAGGAATTCTAATTCCAGTCCTGCATAAATGCGTGGCCGTTGTGTGCCATACGGAACGGTTTCAATTATCAAAAGAATGAAAAAAATATGTTTAATTATCTCAATTAGTATTCAAGCAATAACAAACTCATTTGGTCAAAAAATAGAGTTTAAGGTTCAATTTTCTCAGCCTTTATACTTTAAACGGCTATTAATTTAGCATTTTGTATTTTTGTATACAAAATTCAGAAAATGATACGAATTGAATTTACTCGGGAACAGCAAGATGAGCTTTTTAATGAGTTCAGACAAGATAAGAATGGCAATATTAGAATTCGTTGTCTGGCATTATATTTAAAATCCAAAGGATTGGCGCATGAAACTATTGGTGATATATGTAGAATTAGCAGGCCTACTTTATCATCGTATTTTAAGTTCTGGCAAAAAGGAGGCAAGGATCAATTGACGGATGTAAAGTTTTATCGTCCTAAAAGTGAGCTAATGGAATTTGCAGAAGAATTAAAAAAACATTTTGAAGTTCATCCACCCCAAAACAGT
>DATKQQ010000164.1:0-2067 GCA_035532615.1 Hanamia sp. | reverse complement strand
TCTAATTTATTAGCAGTACAACTGATGGAAAAATATGGTGTAGCGTTCAACGATCCGCGTATTCGTTTTTCACAATTATATGGCATGAGTGATAATATTACTTTCAATCTTGCAAAAGCCGGTTGCTTAGCGAGTAAATATCTTCCGTTTGGGCCGATTGAAGATGTGATTCCTTACCTGATGCGCCGTGCACAGGAAAATTCTTCGGTAAGTGGGCAAACGGGTAGAGAGCTTTCGCTAATCAAAAAAGAATTAAAAAGAAGGAATTTAACCAATAAAATTAAGGAGTGAAGAACAGTTAAATTTTCTCTTAAGGAAACTTAACTTCTTAATACTAAACTGTGTGTCCAATCATCTAAAATTTCTAAAATTCACCATTCCTTCTTCCCTCCAAAAGAAAAGCTCATTTCTCTGCTGATACAAATTATTGATCTATATTGCAAATAACCAAATTGCAATAAAGCAGGCATTCTCGAATGAGTTGTCCGCATATATCAAGCCTTATGACAATTACCATTATCATCATAATATCCGTTTTGCTTTTGGTGGCGTACCTTTTTGATCTTACATCTTCACGTACCAAAATCCCATCGGTGATACTTTTATTAATATTAGGATGGGGAGGAAGGCAGATATCGGATTTTATCTCTTTTCCCATTCCTGACCTTACAGGATTACTGCCGGTATTTGGTACATTAGGGCTGATATTAATAGTGCTGGAAGGTTCATTGGAACTGGAGATGAACCGTTCAAAATTCAAGCTAATAAGGAAATCTTTTTTTGGTGCTTTCGTATCCATGTTTATCTTATCCTTTATGGTATCTTATGCCTTTTATTATCTTGACAACATTCCTTTTAAACAAAGCCTTATAAATGCGATTCCATTATGTATCATCAGTAGTTCAGTAGCTATCTCCAGCACCAGAAACCTTTCTCCTTCCAACAAGGAATTTGTAATTTATGAAAGTAGTTTATCGGATATCCTTGGTGTGCTTTTTTTTAATTTTATGGTGTTGAATACTTCCATCGATGGTCATTCTTTCCTCCATTTTGGAGTCCAGGTTTTAATTATTTGCGCAGTTTCATTTATAGCTACAATCGGCCTTTCTTTTTTATTACGAAAAATAGATCACCCTATCAAACATGCGCCTATCATTATTCTATTGATCCTGATTTATGCTATTTCAGAAATATTTCATTTGCCGGCTTTAATATTTATTTTATTTTTCGGATTGTTCCTTGGCAATATTGATGAAATGAAGAATTTTAACTGGATAAAAAAATTAAATCCCTATGAGTTGAATAAAGAAGTTTCTAAATTCAGAGAAATTGTAATTGAAGGCGCCTTTCTGATCAGGGCTTTCTTTTTTACACTTTTTGGATATTCATTTGAAACCAAAGAAATAATTCATCCCGAAACTTTCAATAATGCTTTATTTATCTTCGCTGCTATCATCATCGTTAGAGCCGGCATTTTAAAAATTTCAAAATTACCTATATTCCCGCTTCTATTTGTAGCTCCACGTGGATTAATTACTATACTTTTATTTTTTGCAATACCTGTTTCAGAGGCAGTTCCGATGGTAAATAAATCATTGATCATCCAGGTTATTCTCTTAACAGTATTATTTATGATGATTGGAGTAATGATAACAGGACGTCAAAAAACAAATGGACAAAAAGAAAGCATAGATAGTAACGATGAGGCTAATTCTTCCCCCGAGAGCCCAGCATAAACGAGAAAAATGATGTTCTCTCATAACTTTCTCAGAAGAAAATAATTTGTTTGAAATGTTATGATTTTTTAAAATAATCATAAAGAACATTTTTAAAAAAATTTAATTAATACTTTTGCATTCAAAATTTTAATCATGAGAAAGCCGGTAAGTTCAATAAAATGACAAGCCGGTTCAAAAAAATCAACTTTATGAAAAAAGTATCATTGTTCTTATTTCTATTTGTTTGCCTGGTAACATTAGGTGTAAATGCACAGGCACAAACTTACCAAACTGCCATTGGCGCTAAATTTTATGCAGGCAACGGAGCTATTGGAGGTATCAACATCAG
>DATKQQ010000163.1:0-2432 GCA_035532615.1 Hanamia sp. | reverse complement strand
TGAAGAAAAAATCAAAACGCAGTTATTATAAAGTTATCAATGGTAGCCCAAGCTCTTTCAAATAGTGGTTGTGTGTCTCTCTTGTTTCGGAATCTTTCTCTATTTCAACCAGAATTTTATTTATACTCCCCAATCAATTATTTATTCGTCATCAGAAGAGCTTACATACTTATAAATATTCAGGTTGAAATCATTTTTTTCAATATCATCCCTTCCATTGGTACACAACGGGACTAACATTTATATTGAAATATTAAAACCACATATAGGTCAAACTATTTAAACTTTGGGTTTTCATATGTTTCATCCATGCGTTGGATCAGGCGCACTTTTAATTGGTCAAGAAAAGTTGTACGATTCATTTTACGAATTCTCAATTCCTGAAAGATTCTATAATAATTACTTAAGTCGATATTAAAAAAGTGTTCGAAGTGATTTGCCAGGTGCTTTAGATCTATTTCACCATTGTTACATGAGCCCGTAGATTGCAATGCATAAAGCAGTTCTACAAGCGAAACTTTAGAACCAGTCCAGTTAACTTGTTTTCTATTGCCTGGATCCTTATTTCCGGACGTGTCAGATAGAATCTGAAGTTTATCAATGGACGTTTTTATGAACTTTGACAACAATTCGAAGGCGATAATTTTTGAAACTTTATGATCATAGATGGTAGTGAAACTGAGATCAGTTTCATAATCTTCAAAGTTCAAGAGTAACCACGAGTCGGGTTTCTTTCTGATAAAATATATTCCATCAAGGGAACTGGCATTAGTCCTATAATAAATAAAAAATCATTATTACTATTTAAGTAATCGCTTATTTTTTGGAGTTCTTTGAGGTAGTAATTTTTAATGTCATTAATAGTTCCAATCGGCAAACCAGACTGTATTTTAAAAATCGTTTAATAATAAATTAATTTACTTATGAATTTAGGCTTAATGCTTTTGAAAAAATTTATTTCCTCATGATCATTGCTGAATTGATAATCATTTAGAAACATCTTCAACCTGGCTATAAATTGTAAAATACTTGCTGATGAATCTCTTGTCATTTGTAGAAAATCGATTTCATTCTTTTAAATTTCCGCAAGCTCTTTTTACATTTCATCATAAAGAGAGCTTGTAAATTCATCTAGTCTCATAATTTTCGATTTATTCTTGAATAATTCGCTTTATCAAAAAATTATTTCAATTTCTCCTGTAAAATTAATTCACCAATGAAAGTAGGAAAGTTGACAAATATCATTTAATTGACTTGCGGTTTTAGACGAAAGATTTAAAGACAATCCGTATGTAATTGGTGACCCGGAAATCGTTTTTTATGACGGAGTTCCTTTGGTTAATGAAAATGGTTTTGGGCTCGGAACAGTTTGTATTATTGATAAAAAAGTAAGGACACTGAGTGACCATCAAATTAAAGCATTACAGATTTTGTCAGCCCAGGTAATGAATTTGCTGGAGCTTAGAAAAAACAATCTGGAATTGGAATTATTGAAAGCTCAATTAGAAACCCAAAACAAGGACTTGGAACAATTTGCGATGGTAGTATCTCATGATATAAAATCTCCATTAGCAAGTGTTCTTCTCACCAATAAAATAATTAAGGATAGTTATGGAGATAAATTGGGTGAAAATTTTAATAATTTGATTTCAATTAGTGATGATTCTGCTAAAAAAATTAATTCATTAGTGGATGGCATACTTTCTTACTACCAGGGTAATAAAAATATTATTTTACCGGAGAAAATAGACATAAATGATTTTTTTGAATCATTAAATAAAACAATCCATTCTTCTAAAAAGTTTAATATTAACTACACAAATGGGAACAATGTACTTTTTTTTAGCAGAGTGCAGTTAGAACAAATTTTTTACAACTTAATTAATAATAGCATCCGGTATAATGATAAAGAAATTGTTCAAATCAATATAGATCTTTCGGAAGATAATGATTTTTATAAGTTCTCTTTCAAGGATAATGGTATAGGTATTGCAAAAGAGAATCAGGAAAAAATATTCAATTTATTTACCACCTTATCTGAACTTGACAATTTGGGTTTAAAAGGATCCGGGATTGGGCTTTCAACCATAAAAAAGATAATTGAAAATGCTAAAGGATGTATTTCGGTATCTTCTGAATTAGGAACAGGCGCCCACTTTAAGTTTACCATAAAGAAAATTAAGGATGTTTAAAAGGTTAGATTCTGATAAATTTTTAATACTGCCTATCCCTTTCGGTCAAGTAAAAATTTATAACTTTGCTGCGTGAGTATTATTGAGCAATACCCGAGACACAATTCAAAAACGAGAATGACTGTTGGGATTATATATTTCAAATAAGATGGCCAAATGGCTTTGTATGTCCCAAATGTAGTGGTCATAAATATTGGCTGACTGAGCAGAAATTGATTCACTGTTCCTTTTGTGGACATC
>DATKQQ010000162.1:0-3426 GCA_035532615.1 Hanamia sp. | reverse complement strand
CCGTTATTGTCTACAATAAGTCCGCTATTATTTAAATAATTCAAATTGATCAATAAACTACTATTATCAGATCCTGTCGAGATAGTTAGGCTATTAGAAGTAATGATTCCAGGTTTGAACATTACATTCTGCCAATCAGTGTTGGCTGCAGGTTCGGCGGAATCTCCTCCCAAATAGGGGGTTATATTAACTTTTTGAAGCACCTGATTACCATTTGTTCCTGTAGAAGACACATAAGAATAAAGTGTTGTTACACTATTCGGATTATCTCCATCATTGATGGCAGCTTGCCAAATGGCCTTACCCAAGCCTTGGCCATTTAATACATTGGTCCTTGTAACATATTTTTCCTGAGTTATATTATTGTCGAATTGAATCCTTACTTTTCCTTTAGCACCTTGTTTGGTCGTTACAATAATAACCCCATTTGATGCCCGGGAACCATAAATGGATTCGGATGAAGCATCTTTTAGTATTTGGATGTTCTCGATGGAACTTGGGCTCAAACTCTGAAAGACAGATGGGTCAATAGTAGAAACCCCATCAATAACATATAGTGGTGACGTAAATCCAAGCGTATTGAAACCTCTAATAGCGATTGTATTGTTATTTCCACTCGGGTCTCCGCCATTCGGCGAAACATACAATCCAGGAACACGCCCCTGCAATGCTTGCATGGGATTATTATTAGGTATGTCCTGAATATCACTCAGCTTAACCACAGCTACTGACCCGGTCAAATCGACTTTTCTTTGGCTTTCATAACCTGTTACGACTATCTCGCTTAAATTGTCAGAACTGTTGCTTAATGAAATTGAAATAGGTCCTCGTTCCCCCCGATACTTATAATTAAATGGTTGCATTCCCACATAAGTAAAGGTGATAATATCATCAAACTTTACAGGAATACTGAACCGGCCACTTGTATCAGTTTGAACTGTTCCTTCATTTGATTTAACGGTTGCTCCGATTAAGGGGGTTTCGGAGTCTTTGTTGGTGACAACACCTGTCAACGTTTTTTGCTGTGCATATAATATAGAGCAAAAAAACAAAGCTGCAATTACTAGAATAATTTTCATATAATTAATTTGGTAGTTTGTGAAATACAAAAGAGATTTTGAGTGAGAGGAAAAAAATTACGGTGGTCTTAATTTAATTTTATTATTGTCTGGGTATAAAGTGTTCATTTTATTTACGTTTCTTTATATTAATTTTCATTTTTACTTTAATCGTTTAAATAAAATTTAAACGATTAAAGTAATTTAAAATAGATATTTAAAGAGCAAAAAAACATTATTTTAATCCTAAATAACTAAAAAAATAAAAAAGGGGGAGTTCCCATATCGCAGAGCAAATATAAAACTTTAATCGATTAAACCAAATTTATTTTAAAAAAATCTTGGAAGAAGCTAAAACTTTATATGCAGTATCTCAAAAAATACCAGTTTTTTTAAAAGCCTAATTAAATTTTCCAAAATCAGAAATAACTTGGCTCAAAGTAACCGCTATCAAAAGTAGCCCACATTTTTAGAATTTAAAAGGTCTTTTATTTACTTGAAGTTACTATTTTTTTTTACGAAGTACAGGCATGCAATAATTTTTAATTATCTGTTTGTTCAACTGTTGAGTGAAGTTACATTCTTATAAAGTTCGGCTTCTTTTTAAACTGACAAAAACTTTCAAGCCGCTATATCTTTTAAATCCATACAGCCTTTGCCAGCACAAAAGTTTAATCTATAATCCTCCAGCCTGTTGATATTGCTTTCTTTTGCAGAATGAGAGCAACATAATTCTGCAAATTCCTTTTTATTCTCTTTGTGTTTCTTCTTTATTTAGATAATCTTTTTTGGGTATGATTAACGCGTGTATGCTTGACTGTTGTAAGGCCTGGAGTTTGTCTTTACTATTAATTCGTCTAAGAACTTATTTCTCTATAAATATAATTCAATTGGAGGGCATTTTAAACTGCAGGTAAAATATTTTCAGAACGTATTTTATAAAAAATAAACCTTGGTATTTTTAAGATAATGGCTTTTAGAGAAGTTAAATAGAGCAAATCTTTTTCTCGTATATCATTCACTAGCAAAGGTCAGTAAACACCCGACTGAACGAATCATTCAGGCAGGAAGAGATAAATTGTTTTCTATTTTTTATTTTTGTGCAACTGCGAAGGTTAAACGAAAATTTAATTGAATTGAAGCAACAGCATGGTAACCGGACAGAATCTTTGCTACAAAGCTTGCACGAAGATGAGTCTCTATAATTTGAAGTAGCTGGAATTGTATTTGGTGAGGTACGAAGCAATCTCAATGAGCCATATATTTATCCGGCGCATTTCTCCCGTCTTATTTGCCGAAGGCGGAAAAGAAATAAGGCGGGTGTACTGCATCAGGTATTTACAATAGTTTATGTCAAGTCTATTTTTTGAGAAATCATTGAAGTCGTCGTTAAAATTCGATTATTCACGAATTGTGTTTGGTGAGGAACAAGCCAATCTCAATGACCAAGCTATTTATCCGGTGAAGTTCTCCCGGCTTATTTGCCGAAGGGGTAAAAGAAATAAGACGGGAGTATTGTATCGGGTCTTTGTAATAGTTTTTGCCAGGTCAATTTTTTGAGCAATCATTTAGCATCTTTACAATTTGATTAGTCTGGAATTGTGTTAGGTGAGGAACGAACTAATCTCAATACAGCCGTTACTTTAATCCGCAGCAGTTTTCCCGGCATACTATTCCGATTTGTTAAAGAATAAGACGCAAGTACTGCTCAATCACTAAAATTCTATTAGCTTATCTTTTTGATATTTCTGATTGGTGATTTTGTTTATGAAAGGAAAATTAAAATTGCACGATGACATGTTTCGCATTTATTAAAAAACTCTTAACCATAAAAACTTTGCTTTTCAGAATGTTGAATTTTTTTATAAGTGTTATACTACTATAAGTTTTGAATGACGTCTGTCTGAACATCCTATACTCTTTTATATTCCTGAAGAAGTTAAAGAAGAAGTTATAAAAAATTCAAAAATCAACTACTAAGTTGAAAGGATGCCGGATTGAAGTGTATATCCTTTTTTTGATTTTTGAGCAAAAAAGATAGGAACAGAGAATGATCCGGGAACAAAAGATGAGAGCCACAAAAAAAATAAAGTGGTTATTGATTAAGTTAATTTAGGGGAATTAAAATGATTCATATTATCTTTCTATCTCAAAATTTAATAGGATATTAAAGTAAAATCTTTCACAAGCAGTTAGTTTTGGTACAGGCTTCTGTTTCTACAGGGGCCTCTCTTTTTTAAGAACCGTTGTTTGTGGAAATTCCAATCAACATTCACTCATTACAGGCTTACAAAAAAACGATTTCGCAAATAAGCAGCATTCTCATTTTTTTCGTTTTTCATTAAAGCAATTTGAAAATATCCGCAAT
>DATKQQ010000161.1:0-2588 GCA_035532615.1 Hanamia sp. | reverse complement strand
CGGAAACGCCATTGTGAAAGACAGTATCATCAGCAACTCAGACACTATCTGTCTCTTAGATCAGACAAAGTTCAAAGACAATTTTTCCCAGATAGCTCAATTACTATCACTTAATGAAGTGGAGTGTAATAAAATATTTACCATCAATAAACTCGACAACAAAGATAACCGGAGCCGCTTTAAGGAAGTGTATATCAAGCGGGGAGCTATCGGCGAAGTATATGGAGTAGAGGTTCCTATTGAAGAATATCTGACCTATACGACAGAGCGAAGCGAAAAAGATGCTTTGCAAATTTATCTCGACTACTATGAGTGCTACGAAAATGCTATGGACAATTTTGTCGGGGATATGAAAGAAAGCGGATTGGAGCTACCTGCCTTCGTAAAGAAAATCAATAAAACAGAAGCTGTTTATAAACAATTAAAATTGGTAGTATGAGATTAAAAATATTATTGATAGTGTTAACCGCTTCAATAGGTTTTACGAAAACCTATTGCCAAAACATAGATCCGTTTCTTGCAGGTGCAATTATAGCAGCAAATGCAACAGAAAATACCAACTACAATAATATTAAGGACAATCAGACTGCAATACAAAGAGCACAGGAAGCCACAATTGTTGTCGTTGACCAGGTAAATCAAATCCAGAATAAAATTTATAATGGGCTGATGCAGGTAAGCTCTGTACTAAAAAACGCTTATCAAATTAAAGAATGCCTACAGGCCTTAAATGATATACTATCTTATGAAGGAGATATGCTTGCCGAGGCACAAAAGAATCCACTTGCACTTGCCTTCGCACTCAAAATACAAAATGAGATGGTCAGTAAAGCGGTAAGCTACTATGCAGATATAGAAACGGTAATACTAAAGGCAAATACGAAAGAATTGCTGATGACTGCTGGTGAACGAGAAGCGTTATTGTATAAAGTACAATTGGATTTAAACACGCTTAGAGCATTGGCAGCATACTCCTATTACAAAGTCCACCTGGCAGTGATGCAGGGGATCATCAACAGTTTTAATCCTTTCAAAGGCTATGTTGATATCGATGGAAAAATTGTCAAAGATTTATTGGTTAATTGGAAACACTAATTTATGAAAACCAACTATTTTTTTTCATTCATGGTATTTTTCTTTTGCTTTTTCTCTCAAGCAAAAGCGCAGCCGAACATTTGGGATATTCCTGCAACAGAAGCTTTGATAGCGCACAACAAAACAAATTTTGCTGATAATAAAACAGTCAAAAATAATCAACTGGAATCAACCGTAACAGTCGGTGTTTTAAAAAATACCAAGGATAAATGTAAGAGGCTGATTGACTCACTTGATAAGCGGCTAAATTCATTGTATATCATCCTGGCAGATGCGACTTTGGCGATACAGGTAAGCCAGATCATGAAGGATATTTTCGAATACCAGGCAGAAAGTTTTCAATTGGTTTTAAAGTACCCTTACGCTTCATTCTTATATTATAACAATCAACAAAAAATTATTGATGACGCCGGGAGTGTGTTCAACCTGATTTACATGGTAATACTATCCTACGGAGATATCGGAAAGATGAAGGTTTCTGAAAGAAAAATTGTTTATACACAAATCATTATGCAGTTGGGTTATTTAAGAACAAAATGTAGTGCATTGGATGGACAATTAAAGATGATTGACTTTTCGGAAACTTATAAAAATTCCAGGGGATTCCAATATATAGACATGGACAAGGCTAAAGTTAATCAGATTATAAATGATTGGAAACACTAATTATGAAATCAAAACTTTTTATTTCTCTTATTGTTTTTTGCTTCTGCGTTTTCTGCAATGTGGAAGCCCAAAGTATTGTAATTCATCCTGACTTATTGCAGCGTGTGGCAGAGAATACTGCCGACAAACAAGCGTGGTTGCTACTTTACAATAATAGCCTCGACACCATTCAAAGCCATAGAAAAAAAGTATTGCTTAACTGGAGCGCCATTGAAACGGTACAGCAAAAGATTTATAGCAATCTCACCAATGTTGATGATGGCATCAGGCAAAGTAAACAGCTTTATTACATCGCACAGAAGGTTCCTAAAATTTTTGATAATGTTTTAGAGGCAAGTAAAATAGCGATTGGAAAACCCTACTTGGTTACTTATTGGAATGGCACCGGTCAATTATTAATTGATAAAGTTTTGTCCTTACAAAATTTTGTAAGCACGTTCATAATGAGCCATGATAATGATTCATTGCTGATAGATCAGACAACCCGGGATCAGTTCCTCTGGCAGACTTACAATTTAATAAACACCATTTATAATATTAGTTCCAACATGGTGTATATGTTTAAACAGTACACATTTCAGATGGCTCTGAATAAAGTGGTGCCATACCAATGGTATATTAATATTGATAAAAATATTTCACAACAAATTTTAAATAACGCAAAATTTTGGTAAGACTTTATCTCTTAATTATATTTCTATTATCCTCATGGAAAATCGTTTTCGCGCAGATTACTATTGTTCAGGATAAGGCGAATAATGGACAGTTAAAAAGAATGGTTTTTAACCAGTGGGACGACTGGCAGCCTGATCCTTCGACAAACTGGC
>DATKQQ010000160.1:0-4518 GCA_035532615.1 Hanamia sp. | reverse complement strand
GACCAAACGGAAGCACTTAATAAAATTAGGCATCCCGAAGCAAAAGGCATATGAATGGAGCAATAGCCGGAAAGGCTATTGCAGGGTAGCGCATAGTCCGATACTATGCCGTGCATTAAACAATGAATATTTTACACGGCTAAGATACATTGGGTTCACTAACTATTATTATTGGAAAACGGAACATCAGAGAAAACTTTTCTAACAAACCGCCGTGTACCGAACGGTACGCACGGTGGTGTGAGAGGACAGGTAGCGAACTAATCGATACCTTCCTACTCGATGCTGAAATTATTTGAAAGAATTTATAGTATTAAACTCATGGGCTGAAAAATATTGTAGAAATGATTGATAATAATTGAATGATCTCAAAGGGATAAACGTGAATAGGCATTGGTGCATTCAATGGAAAATGAAATAGCAAATGAACAAATATTGAAGATTGCCCTGCAAATATCTTTCCCTCCATTTTCAAAATATATAAAATATAATTTATTCAGCTATTTGTAATAAAATTTCTGCATCAATGTTCAGTTTTTCATGAAGTCTTTTTGCGATAGATAAATTAATACTTCTTTTATGATTCATTATTTCACTTAAAGTTGAATTAGGGATTTCAAGTTTTTTTGACAACCCACTCCTGTTGATTTTATGATCAAACATATAATGTTCTAAAATGCTGATAATATCGGTTTCTAATGGCATGGGATATTTTGCATTTTCATATTTTTCCACTGCTATTGAAAGTTGTTTTAGTAGTTCGGTTTCTGCTTTACTTAATTTCTTAAACCCTTTTTCGATATAGGATTCAATTTCAGCTAATGCAGAATAGTATTGACTGTTTGATGTAATTTTCATTTTTAACAAGATTTGTATTTTGTAATTTCTTATAGTTGATTAATTTTTACTTTTTTGTTCAAATAATCGTATTCTTTATGTGTTAAAATTGCCCTTATATATAAAGTTCTAATATCAAAATGTATCATAGCTATAATTCTGAAATTATTTCCACCAATGTCGAAAACATAATGATCATTTCCGATGCTATCCACAGAATTAAAGGTTTCTTTTACTGCCCTGAAATTTCCCCATGATGCTGATTTTGTTTTTTTGTACCAGTCATTTAAAGGAGCGGAAGCATTCGGGTATTTATCAGAAAAAACGTGAATAATTCCCTTTGTAATTATGACCATAAATAATTTTAGAATTACCAACTTTTTATGAAATTATAAAATTATTTTGTAATCATGAAATTCTTTTTATTATTAAAATATATTTTATCTGATACACGTGTCAGGGACAGGAATCTGTTCAGGTGGGAATTGTACGAGTTAAAAACAAAACCAGTAAGCAAACCTGCCTTGTCGGCAGACAGATAAATAAACGTGATTTCTATATGAGCGAAACTGAAAGCGTGGAAGATAAACCCACTTATAAAATGTATTGCTTCTAACTTTTAAATCACTTAAATTCGTGTATGAATTATTCGGTTCAATTTAGTTTTTTGGGCTGAATAGAATACAAACACTTTCACAATACGATTATAATGCCTGATACTTCAAATATAGCGCTGCTTATTAGTCCTGAACAGGTTTTCAGCGTTGCTCAGCAATTACCGGCAAAAGATAAGATAGAATTAATTCATTTATTAGAGTAGGAACAATACACCGATAATATTCCTGAAAAACATAAAAAATTGGTAAGGCAACGGATTAAAAAATACAATAAAACCCCTGAACTACTGATTAATGAATCTGAGGCTTTGAAAATAATAAATGCTATGTAATGACACGATTTACTGTTAAATACGCTCCCGAAGCATTATGGGGAATTCAACATGCTGTTGATCCGACGATTGACAAAGATTTGACTGAGTAAGGTAGACCGATAGCAAAACAACAAATGTATAAATGCATACCGGGCACTATTGTAAATCAATGCCGGATTGATACTTTACAACAAGGTGTAGAAAATCAAACTTATTACATAAAATGATAGAGAAATAAAGTGTCGCCGGTAAACGCCGGTTTTGGCTGGTCTTTTATTTCCAGGGTAATAAAGAGCGTGGCTTTAGTAATACCTCTAAGGTTTATGATTGATTTAAGCGAAACCCTGCACCGTACTTCACTGTTTACCAGTACCGCCTGTCCAAACTTCAATTGCTCTATGCCATAATTTACTTCCATCTTAAGGTTTTGTACATCGGCAACCTGTTTCCAGAAATAAGGGATGAGCGCCAGTGTGAGGTAGCCGTGCGCTATGGTAGTTTTGAAGGGGCTTTTTTTGCCGGCTCTTTCTACATCAGTATGTATCCATTGATGATCGAGAGTAGCATCGGCAAACTGGTTAATCTGTTCCTGGGTTATTTGATGCCAGTTAGATACACCTATCTCCTTGCCTAAATACGATTCGAATTCTGCATGACTTTTTATGACTACCATAATTGCTAAGATAATGGAATGATTTGTTTTTTTGTAACAATAAATTCATCCCCGGTTTTAATGTTACTACAACTTTTTTTGAATAGCCGTTTGTACTAAAATACTGTTTTCCTATCGCGGTATAAATAAAATATTCCGGATTGACGTGATCACTAACGCCAAAGCTTATGCGACACCGTCGGCTACACAACATTTTATATGCACGTGTGAATTTATTCATAAAGCAAACTAATTTGGTCTCATTCCCGCAATGAGGTAATTTAGTGGTAATAAAAGAGTTGCCTGCTATACGTAGACACACCCCCAAAAATTCAAGGAAGACAGAAAACTGTCAGCTAAAACAAGAAAGAAATTTTGACTTTCAAACTGTCATTTTTATAGTTATTCTGCGACAAATTTTCATTTTAGAAGGCTCAAAATTGCAACGGCATACAAGTTGATTTCCTCTTTTTAAAAATTATTTATTAATCATTAAAAAGGAGGTAACTATGACACTTGTAAAAAGAAATGGAAGCCTGCTAAATCAAATGCCAGCGCTTTTTGACGATTTGTTCAATCGGGATTTGTTTAATTGGGGAAACCAAAATTTCTCTGACACTAACACTACGATTCCTGCAGTTAACATTAAAGAAACTGCCGAGAACTATGAAGTGGAAGTGGCTGCTCCCGGAATGACCAAAAATGATTTCAAAATTGAACTTGACGGAAATTCCCTGACAATCAGTTCCGAAAGAAACAGTGAAAAAGAGGAGAAAGACGGTGAACGCTATTCCCGTAAAGAATTTAGTTATCAATCTTTCCAAAGGACTTTTGCTTTACAAAAAGAAGTAATGGACATTGACAAAATCCAGGCAAAGTATGAGAATGGCTTATTGCATCTTCTAATTCCAAAAAAAGAGGAAGCAAAGCAAAAGCCGCCAAGGCTTATTCAAATTTCTTAATTAACAACTTTCTCATTTCAAGAGTTGCCTTATATTAAAAAGGCAACTCTTGTTGTTTAAACTGTTTTTCTAAATGACTTTACTTTCAATAATAAATTTTGAGGAACTTTTAAAATTGAATTCGGCATATTAGAAGAATTTACCGCGAAGGAAATTAAGTTTATAATTGACTTATATAAAGACGTGTGCCGAATTCGTTCCCCTAAAATAGATTTTTCTAAAGATCAATTAAACCTTTTGAAGCTACGTGACGGAACAACAATTTGGCTGCTGACCAAATTATACTTTATAATAGAGGAAGTACCCGGCTTTTGTACATATCTTCATCAATAGTTTTTCAATTGGGCTGAGTGTGTGGGCTTACGAATATAAATTCCTGCAGTTGCGGCGGCGGACAGCAGAGAAACCAAAATGAAAACTCAAAGACACTTAACGACATAACATCAAGAACTGACACAAGTCATATTTATATCGGACAAGGTTTATATAAAAACAAAACAGTTGGACTAAAATTTGAAGTCAACTCAAATATTCCAGCAGGAATAACTTCCAATGGTGAAATAAATTCAAAAAGCGGGTTTGTACGTAATGCTGTTAAATTTATTTCTATTGGACAAGAGAGCGACAGTCTATTATCTGCCCTATCCCAACTTTACAACGAGCCTTCAAAAAATGTATTCACAAAAAAGATACTGACCCCGACTTTGTTTTCATTAAATCAGCAAGACGTTGACCTTGACAAGACAAGTTATTATAAGTTCAAACTGTTCTTTAATGATGACAGTGAAGACGAAGATAGTTATGCAGAAATATTTTTCAACATTAATACGGGAGAGAAAATTATTGAATTACACGAAAAAGACAAAGATTATAGAAAACCATTATTAAAAACATTTACTGACGAATAAGAGCAAGCCCAGCCACCAACAAAAGGTTCCAATAGGCTGGCTGAAGGAGTAACAATCGGCAGTAGTTCGCTATCAGTCCCGCAAGTGCGCATAGGCGTCAAGTTAATTTTTATATTTTTGATACAAATCTGTCATAGTCGTTCTGTCGGAACGCTTGTCATAGCAGCAATTCAGCACAATAAGCTCTTTTAAAAATTTATCGGGAATGACTATTATTTCTTTGAAATT
>DATKQQ010000159.1:0-3267 GCA_035532615.1 Hanamia sp. | reverse complement strand
CATCACTCTGAAACTTTTTTGTAAATTCTATTAAACTCATTCCTGTAAACATAACTAATAGTTTTAGCTCAAATATACTAAAAGTATTAGCTTAAAACAAATATTATTTAATTCATCACGACCTATCCGCTTTATTCTATATTTTAATATTGATAGCAGTGTTGATTCAAATAATTGCCTGCATCAATTTTATGAATCTTTCTACGGCAAAAGCATCCAAACGTGCAAAAGAGGTAGGTGTACGAAAGGTAATTGGTGCAGAGAAAAGCAGCCTGCGGATTCAATTCCTTGTGGAGTCGTTTTTGCTCACACTGTTCAGCGTGTTGATTGCATTTCCTTTATTAATTATTGCGTTGCCTTATCTCAATCAAATTACGAATGCTGATATTGTATTGTCAGCGTTTTCGGATTATACAATCTGGTTACTGGTTTTTGGGATTATCGTGATAACAAGTATTGCGGCGGGAAGTTATCCTGCTTTCTATCTTTCCGCTTTCAAGGCGATAAAAGTGATTAAAGGAAATTTCACCAGCCACGCTTCAGCAGCAGGCATCAGGCGTTCACTGGTCGTATTTCAGTTTACATTATCGATCGTTCTCATCGCGAGCATTATCATTATTTATAACCAGTTAAATTATATAAAGAATAAAGATCTCGGTTTTGATAAAAACCAGAAGCTGATCTTTAGCTTTTATACAGAAGCTGCAAAAAGCAAGATGCATGTTTTTGCCAACGATCTTAGGGAATTGCCCGACGTAAAAGCGGTTAGCCTGGCAGATAATTATATGGGTCAAAGTTCTTACCACGACTGGATTGTGTACTTACAGGGCGGAAACCTTGCAATCGGCATAGATCAGCAGAATTTGTCCTCGGATGAAAACTTTGTAAAGGCAACAGGTATAAAAATTATCAGCGGCAGAGACTTCCGGTTTCATGATTCTGCAAAAGTGCTGATCAATGAAACACTCATGAAAAGGTTGGGACTGAATCTGCAAAATGCGCCAGGTACAAAACTGCTTACCGGTGATGAGAGAAACTATGAAGTGGCAGGGGTGATGAAGGATTTTAATTACAGTTCTCTGCGTAATGACATTAACCCTTTCATGATCATTTGCGAACCAAACAGAGGCGACTTACACGATGTGATTGTAAACGTTAGCAGCGAAGATTATAAAATGTTATTAGGGAAAATAAAAACAATATGGCAGAAAGATCTGTCAACAGAGCCTTTTCAATATGCCTTCCTTGATGCTGAAGTGCAGCGACAATATCAATCTGAGATTACCTTTTCCAATATCATCAATTCTTTTACACTGATGGCCATTCTTATTTCGTGCCTGGGTTTGTTCGGGCTTGCCGCTTTTAGCGCTGAACAAAGGAAAAAAGAGATCGGTGTACGCAAAGTATTAGGTGCAAGTGTTGCAGGTGTTGTTCAGTTGCTTTCAAAAGATTTTTTAAAATTGGTTGGTATTTCAATACTTATTGCAACACCCGTTGCATGGTGGGCAATGAACAAATGGTTGCAGTCATTTGCATACCGGATTGCTATCAGTTGGTGGATGTTTGCTCTGGCGGGTTTTATAGCAATATTGATCTCTTTGCTCACAATCAGTTTCCAGGCAATAAAAGCAGCAGTGGCGAACCCGGTGGAGAGTTTGAGGGCGCAGTGATTAATTGAAAATTGATAATTGAAAATGAAAAGCCTTTAAATCATACATCATAAATTATAATTCTTTTTTATGTTTAAAAATTATTTCAAAACAGCATGGCGAAACATGCAGAAACAAAAAATGTATGCTGCAATCAATATTGGCGGATTCGCTATTGGTATTGCAGCTTGTTTATTAATTGCTTTATTTATACAAAACGAAACGAGTTACGACCAGGATAACCCTAATAAAGATCGCGTGTATCGCATAATTGGAGAAGCAAAACAAAACGGAGAAATTTCGAGTGGCGTGGGATTCCCGGCGCCAATGGCAAAAGCTTTATTAAACGACTTCCCTGAAGTTGAGAAAGCCGGCCGACTTATGACCAGTGAATTATTTGGCGGCTCAAACAACCAGTTAAGAAGACCCGATGAGACAACCGATTCATATGAAAAAGGATTTTGCTTTGCAGATACTTCTATACTTGATATTTTAAATGTGCACATGATTTATGGTAACAGGAAAGATGCTTTATCAGAACCTAATTCTGTTGTGATTTGCAAAAGCATGGCAGATAAATATTTCCCCAATCAAAATCCTGTTGGAAAAACGCTTGTATTTAATGACAACACAAAAGGTCTGATAAAGATTGGTGGCGTGATGCAGGATTTTCCGGCGAACAGCAGCCTTCAATATCGCGGCTTTATTTCGTTGGCAGGCATCAATTTTTGGAATGGAGAGCAGCAGCAATGGACAGCAAGCAATTACGACATTTACCTGCAATTAAGGCCTGGCGTTAACATCAACGCATTCAATAAAAAAATAACGGCTGATGTGCTTGATAAATACATGATACCTGCATTGATTGCTGAAGGAAGAAAAAATGTAACAGAAAATTTGAAAGGTGCAAGGCTTTATCTGCAGCCATTAACCGATATTCATTTGCATTCCTACAACATTCAGCAGGATGATGTGAAGCACGGCGACATACGTTTCGTGTATTTGTTTGCTGCAATAGCTGCCTTCATTTTACTATTAGCCTGCATTAATTTTTTAAATCTTTCCACCGCGCGTTCTGCCAATCGGGCAAAAGAAATTGGCGTAAGAAAAGTGGTTGGCTCATCAAGAAGCAATCTTATCAAACAGTTTCTTACTGAATCAATGTTGTATAGTTTTTTATCTTTTTTTATCGGAATCATCATAGCCATTATCGTATTACCAATTTTCAATAGAGCCGCAGGCGTGCACCTGAGTTTTCCTTGGAATGAATGGTGGTTGTCGCCTTCACTTATTTTATCTGCATTTATAATCGGCTTGATTGCCGGTTTGTATCCTGCATTTTATTTATCGTATTTCAAACCTATTAATACTTTAAAAGGCAATCTTAGTTTAGGTGGTAAGAATGCGGGGTTGCGTAGCACATTGGTTGTATTTCAATTTACCATTTCAATTGTATTGCTCATTGGTACATCTGTTATTTACTAAAGTTTCGGTGTTGATAAAATGTTGGTAAACAGATAAATATATTTTAAAATAAAGTTGCATAAGTAGAGATAAATTGTTAATTTTGAGTGAGTTATAAACAAAAAACAACAACTCATACTTATGCAACAGTCCA
>DATKQQ010000158.1:0-29521 GCA_035532615.1 Hanamia sp. | reverse complement strand
ATCTGTGATAGAATCGGCTGTCCGACAAATGTTTTACTTTTATCCATGTTATATTGTTTGTGTCGTAACAGCAACATAACAAAAAAGGGTGGCTTTTTAGCTCACCCTTTCATTATTTTTGTCGGACAATAGTGATTTTTTAACAAAACTGTTTTTTGACTTTTTTTACTTTTGTCTCCTCCATTTAAGGACAACCATTGTTTTTTATTAATGACTGTCAACATTTATTGATACTATGCCAACAAAAATTTTTTGCCTGCAACAAAGCAAACCAAAACATTTCGTTTTTTCTCTTTTAGCTATCTTTTTTTTGACACCAGGCTATGCTCAAAAAAAAATTAACCACGTTAAATCCTCCTTCACCGCAACCCTGATGAATCTTGAGGAAACTGCCAAGCAGCCTTTTCGTTATAACACGTCCTTGCATAATGGAAGTGTAGACGCGCAAACTTACGAGTTGGAAGCCTTTGTGCCTGAAGGATGGATTACAACATTCGAGGTCGAAGGTAGCGAGGTGGGTTCTATTAGAATAGACTCCGGAAGAACGCAGAATG
This sequence comes from Hanamia sp., assembly GCA_035532615.1. Classification (GTDB taxonomy): domain Bacteria; phylum Bacteroidota; class Bacteroidia; order Chitinophagales; family Chitinophagaceae; genus Ginsengibacter. The sequence continues at coordinate 28,967 of DATKQQ010000158.1, read as the reverse complement.
TCTCTATTGAAATCACTGCTTCACCGGTAGTAAAACCTGGGAAATACGCTATACTGGCTACTGCTGTTTCAGCCCGGGATACACTCAAACTTGAGCTGGAAGCTGTAGTGAAAGGTACTTATGATGTCGGGCTTACTACTCCTACGGGACTCCTGAGCGCCGATGTTACAGAGGGCACAAGCAAAGTGCTCCAGCTAACAGTGGAGAATAACGGTACACTTCCTCTTGACGGGCTACAGTTGTCCGCCCAGGCTCCTTTAAATTGGACTGCCACATTTGACCCGTCAAAAATACAGAGGCTTGACCCTGGCAAAACACAAGATGTAAATGTTACCCTGAATGTCCCTGATAAAACTATTGCAGGCGACTATGTCACAACGTTCACAGTAAAAAATAATTATGCTAATGCAGATACCACGTTTCGTATGACAGTGACGACCTCATTGCTTTCCGGGTGGCTGGGGATACTTGTCATACTGTTGGCATTGGGAATTGTATATTACCTCATTCGTAAATACGGAAGAAGATAAGCACTATGGAAAATCCAATCATTGAACTGGACGGATTGACTAAGTTCTATGGTTCCGTGAAGGCCGTGGACGATCTGCATCTTAAGATAGATAAAGGCGAGATATTTGGATTGTTGGGGCCTAACGGTGCAGGCAAAACGACTACTATTCTTATGATGCTTGGATTAACGGAGCCTTCTGCCGGCACCGCCCTCATTTGCGGAGTGAACGCCACCACCAATCCTATAACCGTAAAAAAGAGAGTAGGTTATATGCCCGATAGTGTGGGGTTTTACGATAATATGACGGCCCTTGAAAATCTGATGTATATCGCAAGGTTGAACGGTATCCCGGAACAAGAAATACAGATGCGTTCCCGTCAAACAATGGAGATGGTGGGATTGGCAGACGAAATGGATAAGAATCCGTCTGCCTATTCACGGGGGATGAAACAGAGGCTCGGTCTCGCTGACGTGCTGATACGGGACCCCGAAGTGATTATACTGGATGAGCCTACATTAGGCATCGATCCCAGCGGAGTAAAGGAATTTCTTTCTTTTATCCGCCACCTGAGCCGTCAGCAGGGACTGACTGTACTACTTTCTTCTCATCACTTGCACCAGGTACAGCAAGTATGCGACCGCGTAGGTATTTTTGTGGAAGGAAAATTGCTCGTTGAGGGAAACATTGAAACACTTTCCCACAATTTATTCGGGGAAGAATCTTTTGCGGTAGTGATCACTGTTAAAGAATCATTGCCTGCTTCGTGGGAGCCGATGAAAGAGTTGGAGCAATTTGCAGCAATAAAGAAAATCAACATCTCTGAAAAAGCCGTTGAGTTTTCATGTACAGAAAATATGACCCCGGATATTGTGCGTTTTTTTGTAGAAAAAGGTTTGAGTGTGATGGGCGTACATAAAAAGGAATTCGGGTTGGATGAAATTTATCAACGATATTTTGAAAATAATGTAAAGAAAAATATTTCCAATGGAAAATCCGGTGGTTTATTTCAAAGGTCTTTATTCAAAAGGAATAAAACACAATAACAATCTGCTGCCTCCTGCCAGTCCATTTACAGTGATGGTGCGCAAGGAAGTAGCAGACCATGTCCGTAGTTGGCGTTTTATCATCATGGTTATGCTAATTGTATTGACATTCCTGGGCACTATGTATGTGTCATTAAGCAATATTCGCAAGGCAGTCGCTAATGTAAACGACCCTGACCATCTTTTTGTATATCTGAAACTATTAACCACAACAAATGGAACGCTTCCTTCATTCCAGGTATTTATTAGTTTCCTGGGACCACTGCTTGGAATAGCTCTTGGTTTTGATGCGGTTAATGCTGAAAAGAATAACGGTACCCTTACACGCCTTTTAGCGCAGCCTGTTTACCGGGATAACTTATTGCTGGCAAAATTTATCGGGGCTCTTATTGTTATCAGCGTTCTTTTTGTTAGCCTTTGCTTACTGATGATTGGGGGAGGACTTATTATAACAGGAGTACCGATTGAGGCGGTAGAATTTTTTCGGATCCTTGGTTTTATAGTGATGAGTATTTTGTATGTGGGCTTCTGGCTTAGTCTTTCAATTTGTTTGTCTGTTGTTTTCAAACATGCAGCTACTTCTGCATTAACTGCTATAGGGATTTGGTTGTTTTTTACGGTTTTTTACCGCATTATTATAAATATAATAGCCACAGCCATTCTGCCGAATAATAGCTTTATGGATCCTGGGGCTACACTAGCCTACAATAATTTATTGTTGGATTTATTAAGAATTGCTCCTGGTCAGTTATATACGGATGCAACTACGACGCTGCTAATGCCTTCAGTGAGAAGTCTTGGACCACTGACAATGGAACAAATGGCCGGAGCGATACCGTCACCTTTACCATTGAAAGAAAGTTTTATGATTGTGTGGCCTCAGGTAACCGGACTTATATCAGCAACAACGGTTTGCTTCGCTATCACCTATTATCTCTTTATGCGTAAGGAGATAAGAACCTAAGCCAGGATTACAATTTAACTTTACTCACAGAAAATGAAGTACCGAAAGAGGTGGCTTTATTTGTTGCTTATAAATAACGCGAATCCTAAATTATAATTTAACTCTATTTCAAAATAATTTCGGATTATACCAATAGTATACGCATCTCTTGTGCATTTAATTTCCTCACAATAAAATCCAAAGTGTTTACCTGCCTTTGTTTTCAAACAGGTTGTTTTACTGCATTTAATTGAATTGAATTTCAGTAAATAAATAATAATTGCAGAAGTGTATGTTTACGTCAACACGAGGCTTTTAAAACCTTGGCCTCACTGCTTTTTTACATCTTTTATAATTAACTTTGCACACCGTCTTTTTAAGACAATATCTTATAAATACAATTAACTGTTATCAGCTATAAAACATAGAATTTTATATGATGCACAAAGAAGAAAATATCATTTATCTTGACAGAAACGAAAATCAATATGGTCCTGCACCTGCCTGTTTCAATGCATTAAAGGCAGATAATTTTAAAAACCTGAGTGAATATTCCCGTGATTTTTCGAGGGGTGTTAAAAGTGTATTGTCTGAAAGGCTGGCCAATGATTTTGGTGTTCCTGAAAAGAATGTGATGCTTGGATATGGAGGTGAGGATATTTTGAAACAGGCTGTTCATTGTTATATCAGCAAGGGAGATAAAATAATGATACCATCTTACTCATGGTGGTACTACAAAAAAATTGCTGATGAAAAGAAGGAATTAAGATTGAATACCCGATTGTAGAAGGGGGAGATTCTTTTTATTATGATATAGAGGGAATGCTGAAAATTTATCAGGAGCAAAAGCCGAAATTGATTTTAATAAGTTCTCCAAATAATCCAACAGGTAACCGTCTTGAAATTGATCAGTTGAAAATGATATTGCGTAAGATGAAAGATGCAGTTGTGGTGGTTGATGAAGCGTAGGCTTTATTTTATAATAATGATCATTCGCATTTAAAAGATATCATTAACGAGTTTCCGAATGTATTGGTCATTCGTACGTTCTCTAAATATTATGGCCTGGCCGCTTTAAGAATTGGTTATGTATTAATTGGCGATAACCATGCAGCGCTTTCTATGTTCAGTGCACGGTATTTAGGGTACAACCGCTTGTCAGAGCAAATTGCTATTGCAGCACTGGATTCGACTGAATTTTATGAGGATATGTGTAATAAAATGATAGCAGATACAGAAACTTATTTAAAAGAATTCAATAAACTGGCAGGGTTTAAAGCCTATAAATCGTATGCCAATTTTATCCTGGTAAAAATTCCGGCAGAAATAAAAGATATCCTGAAAAAATATCTTATCGAACGTAACATGATTGTTAAGTTTATGGCAGAAGATGGTTTGTTGAATCATTTGCGTATTACTATTGGAACGCAGGAGCAAAACGAATTGCTACTTAACATGATTAAATCTTTCTTAAGCAAAACAACTGTACAAAAGAATGAGTTGGTACTCGGAGTATAAAAAATCGCTAAAGATGCCAGAGATCGAAGAGTTCTTCGACCTCTTTTTTTATCGGCCACTGACATTCTTGTTGGTGAAAATTGTTTACCGGACTAATGTCACTCCTAACCAGCTCACTATTATCGCTATTTTTATTGGCTTTGCTTCCGGTTGCCTGTATGCTACAGGGTTACATGGCGCTTGCATATATGGCGCGATACTTTTCATGCTTTATAATGTATTTGATTGCAGCGATGGAATGCTTGCGCGCCTGAAAAAGAATGGATCACAGGTGGGAAGGATCATTGATGGAATCGCAGATTATCTTGCAACGGCAGCGGTTTTTATCGGTTTAGGAATTGGTTATCCGGATCACAACTACAGCCATAGTTTATGTGGTTATTATTAATCCTGGCAGCGCTTAGTAATTTGATCCAATCTGCATTGGTCGATTATTACCGCAACCGTTTTTTGGATTATGTGCTGCAACGGAAAAGCACCTTCGAAGAAGATATGGATTCTTTCAAAGAGGAGTATGTTACAATTAAAGATCAAAAAAATAAATGGCTTGACAGGTGGATCCTAAGGAGATATTTTGATTATTCAGCTTTCCAGGAAAAACTTACTGCTAAAAAGAAAGGTGAAAAATTATTTAAGACGACACCGGAAGAATATTATCAAAAAAACAAATCGATAGCAAAGGTTTGGGTTAATATTGGCCCTACTGCACAGATAACAGACATTATGATTTTCTCTATTATAGGCAGGTTTGACATTTATTTCTGGCTTATAATCGGTGTGTTCAATGCGATAGCGGCTATAGCCTGGATTGTTCAACGTAATATTGATAAAACATTTATCTCAAAAAGATAAAATAAATGAAAGCAGTAATTTTAGCAGCAGGAATCGCTTCCCGATTAAGGCCCTTGACAGATGATATGCCTAAATGTTTGTTGAAAGTTGGCGAAAAAAATATTCTTGAACTTACCATTGATAACATTATTGCCAATAATATTGATGAGGTTATTATTGTAACCGGATACCTTCAGGAAAAGATCAAACTTTTTGTTTCAAATAATTATCCGGGTTTAAACGTAACATACATTTATAATGAATTGTACGAATCAACCAATAATATCTATTCATTATGGCTGGCAAATGAAAGTTTAACAGGAGAAGAAATGTTGTTAATGGATAGCGATATCATTTTCGATAAAGAAATAATAACTAAACTTCTTGCTTCCGAATATGAAAGCTGCCTCGCATTGAAAAGGCATGATGTGCAGGATGAAGAAATAAAAGTGAAAGCCGATGAAAATGGACGAGTGCTTGAAATAGGTAAAACAGTGAAATTGCAAGATGCCATTGGCGAGTCTATCGGCATTGAAAAGTTTGGTGTTGAAACGCTGAAATGCTATACAGGAATCAACAGTTATGAGTTTCATTATACATTGTATGTACGAGGGGCTTTTTATAAAAAACATATTGATCGCTTTCAAAATAATGACAGCCGTAAATTTTCCATGATCATGTACCTCAATATAGATTGGATTCCTGAAGATGGCGGGGAACTTAGTATTCATCACGAAGCAGGATTGCAAAATATTTCCCCTATGAATGGGAAGGTCCTATTCTTTAAAAGTAATGAACTGGAACATGAGGTGTTAATGACACATAAAAACAGGATGAGCATTACTGGCTGGCTGAAGTGTTAACTTACCATTTTAATAGCCACGCTGCATTTCATCAAAATAAAAATTCTCTTTTAGCGCGAGGTTAGGGTTTGCTTTTTACTTTTGTCAAAATAAAAAGTGGTATTATTTTTTTTGTCTCCACAAAAAAAAGTTATTTCGTTTTCTCACTTTATTTTAAATCCGGCATGGTTTTTAATAACACTTCTTTAGAAAATACCCACTGAAATTTCATCAGGTAAAATGTAATTTTAATTAATGGCTAATCTGATTTCCTTTACGGATAAAGGGCTTTTTTGCGAAGCGGGAAATTTCTATATTGATCCCTGGCAACCTGTTGAACGGGCTTTAATAACACATGCGCATAGTGACCACGCAAAACCCGGAAATCAATTTTACTTATGCCATAAATATTCAAAACCAATTCTTCAATTAAGATTAGGAAATAATAATTATCAGACAGTTGAATGGGGCGAATCGATTTTTATGAATAGTGTAAAAATATCATTTCATCCTGCCGGTCATATCATAGGATCTTCACAGATCAGGCTCGAATACAAAGATGAAGTTTGGGTTGTGAGCGGCGATTATAAAAGAGAAGATGATGGGATTAGTGGAAAATTTGAAACAATCAGGTGTCATACTTTTATAACAGAATCAACATTTGGATTGCCCATTTACAAGTGGAAACCGCAGCAGGAAATTTACGATGATATAATTAACTGGATCAATACAAATAAAGAAAATGGAAAAGCCAGTGTACTGATCGCATATAGTTTAGGGAAGGCCCAGCGTGTGTTACAGGCATTAAAAGAAACTACCCAGACGATCTTTGCGCACGGCGCTATTTATAATCTACAGCAAACATTGATCAATGCAGGTTGGGATTTAAACCCGGTCGTAAGAATCACACCCGAAACACCAAAAGAACTCTTAAAAGAAACGGTAGTCATTGCCCCTCCGGGAGCAGAAGGAACTTCATGGATGAAGAAATTTTATCCATATTCCATCGGAGTTTGCAGTGGATGGATGCAGGTAAGAGGAAATGCAAGAAGAAGAAATGTGGGTGCCGGATTTGCACTAAGTGATCATGCAGACTGGAATTCATTGTTGACGACAGTGAAGGATACCGGTGCAGAAAAGGTTTTTGTTACTCACGGTTTCCAGGAAGCATTCAGCCGTTATCTCAATGAGAAAAATATAGCAATCGCAGCAGAAGTAAAAACTCAATTTGGCGATGAAGATGAAGAAACAAATTCCCCGCTTGAAATAAAAATGAAGAACCGGAAAATGTATGAATGAAAATATTGACATAGGAAATACAACTTGGGAAACATCTGGGTTGCAAATGTTTGCGGAATTAGTGACGGAATTAAGTTCTTCCACAAAGACAAACGATAAACTTCAATCTCTTGTTGATTATTTTGCAACAGCGCCCGATGCAGATAAAGTATGGGTGATCGCCATCTTTAGTGGTAGAAGGCCAAGGCGTGCAGTTAATTCCAGGCTCATGCGCGAATGGTGTTTGGAAATAATAGACATTCCTGATTGGCTTTTTGGTGAATGTTATTCTACAGTTGGCGATTTTTCGGAAACACTTGCTTTGTTGCTTTCGGATGTTGAAATTGTAAAACATCAAAATGAAAATCTTGGATTTTATTTAGAAAAATTGATTCATATTGAAAAAGAAAATGAAAGCATAAAAAAGAAATTTATTGTTGAAAGCTGGCAACAAATGAACTCAAAAGAAAAGTTCGTGTTTAATAAATTAATAACCGGCAGTTTCAGAATTGGAGTTTCTCAAAAAACTATTGTCAATGCTCTGGCAAAAGTCCTTGATATTTCTCCTTCTGCTATTGCACACAAGATCAGTGGAAACTGGGATCCCGTCACCACTTCTTTTAATGAATTGTTAGGTGAAAGTGCTTCTATTACTGATTTTTCAAAACCATATCCATTTTATCTTGCTTATGCGATAGATGATAGTGTGGAAACTTTAGGTGAAACAAATTTATGGCAGGCGGAATGGAAATGGGATGGCATCCGTGGCCAGATGATCAAACGAAATAATGAATTATTTGTTTGGAGCAGGGGTGAGGAACTGATGACAGAAAAATTTCCAGAATATTTCATTTTGAAAGACTTATTACCGGACGGAATTGTTTTGGATGGAGAAATAATTCCGGCAGTTGATGGGAAACCTTTACCATTTGCAGTTTTACAAACAAGGATCGGAAGAAAAAATATTTCTAAGAAACAACTTCTGGAAGCTCCGATCTCTTTTTTTGTTTATGATCTCTTAGAATACAATTACGAAGACTGGCGGGAAAAACCATTATCAGAAAGAAGAAAAAAACTGGAAGAAATTATTTTACCGATCCATAATAAAGCTATCCAACTTTCACCCATCATTGATTTTAATTCATGGGATGATCTTGCAGCATTAAGAAAAAAATCAAGAGAGAAAAACAGTGAGGGAATCATGTTGAAAAGAAAAGATTCTGTTTATAAAGTGGGCAGAAAAAGAGGGGATTGGTGGAAATGGAAAATTGATCCGCTCACGATTGATTGCGTAATGGTATATGCTCAAAAAGGAAGTGGAAGGAGAAGTAATCTTTATACAGATTACACCTTTGCAGTAAAAGACGGTGATGATTTGATCACCTTTACCAAAGCCTATTCAGGACTTACTGATAAAGAATTTGCACAGATAGATTATTTTGTAAAAAGAAATTCCCTTGAAAAATTTGGGCCGGTAAGAACGGTAAAACCTGAATTGGTTTTTGAAATTGCCTTTGAAGGAATTGCAGCAAGCAAGAGACACAAAAGTGGTGTGGCATTACGCTTCCCCAGGATGAGCCGGTGGAGAAAAGACAAAACTGTCGGGGACATTAATACATTGGATGATTTGAAGGAGATGCTAAAAATGTATGGGAAGTGATGGTTGAATTAAATAAATTTGGTAATTAATTAACGGCACAAGGTAGGATTAGGCCAAAAGGGATTGATGTTTATAACATCAAAATCGGTCAAAAAAATAATTATGTTTTTACGCGGAATTAATTATGATGTCGGAACAGAATTCGTTAAAGGCCATTTAAGCAGACCGGACTTTGATGAAACAATCGTCAGAAAAGAAATTGAAATTATTAAAAATAAACTAAACTACGATGCAGTGAGGATTTCAGGGTATGAGTTGAGCGTTTGTCAAAGGCTTCTGCATACGCACTTGAGGCGTGGTTACAGGAGTGGATATCACCGGCCTATATAAATGCTTCCCGGGAAGAGGCCTTGGAATATCTGATTGAATGTGCTAAAGCAGCCGGGAGCCTCAGAAAAAAAATGACAACGTGATTTTTGTTACTGGCTGTGAGTATTCGCTTTTTTTAAAAGGATTTTTCACGGGTGAAACCCTTCAGCAAAGGCTGGGAAAGATGTTCAACCCTTTGGGTATAATTTTAAGTATCTTAGGATTAAGAAATAAAATTTATACGCGCCTGAACAGTTTCCTGGCAGAGGCCACCACTCAAATTAGAATGCATTTTGACGGCAAGCTAACTTATGCATCCGTTACATGGGAAAGAATCGATTGGCACCTGTTTGATTTTGTTGGCATTGACCATTACCGGGCTTCTTTTAATAAAAAGACTTATATAAAGCAATTGCGTGGATATTCCATGTATGGCAAGCCGGTGGCAGTATTGGAATTCGGTTGCTGTTCCTATAAAGGCGCTGCTGAAAAAGGAGCCGGCGGATTTATGATCCTGGGATTAAAAGATGGCGCCTTATATAAAAGGGAACTAGGTAAGGGATGAAACGGTGCAGGCTGATTATATAATAGAAGTACTCGATTTATTGAAATCCGAAAAAATTTATGGCGCTTTTGTTTTCACTTTTGTTATGCCTTCATCTAAATTCAACCCTGATCCAAAACATGACATTGACATGGCAAGCTTCGGGATAGTAAAACCTTTTGATCCAGGAAATAAAAATTCATACAAAGGTTTGCCATGGGTTCCCAAGGAATTTTTTTACCGACTTGGAAAGTACTATAAGGATTTGGAGAAATAATATTCAAACTTATCTTATAGCCCTTTTCCCTTCACTTCATCATGCGTCAGCACCTGTGGCAAATCATAAATTGCGTTTACGTCTTGTTTACTATTGGCCGGTGGATTGATGAAATTATTCCAAACCAAAAACCAAACCCATTTAGGTTGTGCTTTAAGAATGATTGCATTAGGCAATTCGCCAACTTCTGTTAAGGCAATCAATTTTCCTTTGGCCACATCAAGCAATTCGTTATAATCCTTTTGCTCGTAATCTTTATGATATACATCAGCGCCCAACACGTCCACATAATCTTTGCCCGGGTAAAAACCTTTATACGAATAGGCTTCATCCCCGGGAATATCACGCGGACCATTAGCGCCCCAAACCCACAATAAATTATTCAAATGAAAATGATTTACATAACGGTCGTACATCATCTTCCAGAGTTTTTGAATGCCATCTTTCCCTTTTCTATTTCCCCACCAAAACCAAACGCCATTCATTTCGTGATAGGGCCTCCAGAGAATCGGTACGTGCGCGCTGTCTAACTGTTTTAGATAGCCAGCTTCTATATCAATTTGTGCCAGCCATCTTTTATTCAACTCAGTTCCTTTAGTAGTTAATTCTTTCCATTGTGCATCCGTGAGTTTCGCCTGCACACTTTCTTTCCATCCATAAGGTGGATTGTCTATCGGTCTGCCCTGGTGCCACATTAAAGTAATGATATAACCTTCTTTATATTTTTCTATGGCCTTATTAACAACATCTTGACCCGGATCTTTATCACCATGCCAGATAAAATCATTGCCCCAAACTGCCGGATATTTTCCGGTGATACTTTTCACCGTATCAAGCCAACGCTCATCACCATGTTCTCCACTTAAGATGTATTTACCATCGATGCTGTATAAATAACTCAATAATTTCCTGGCTTCGGGCGAAGCATTTTTATTTACGGGTTGAAATGGTTGTGCAAACATTGCTGGAGAAACAAATAGCAAAATAGTAAGGAGATAATATTTTTTCATAATCTTGATTTCGCGTAATAATTTTTTAAAAGAACCTGTTTATTTTTCAACAAGCTGATCTTATAAACTCATCGAAGCATTTTTCAGAAATACCTATTTTGATAACTTAAGCATAATCACATCGTGAGATGGAAGCATCGCTTCCAGTGGCTTTTGGGTGTCGCCTTCATTCGACTTTGTCCAAAGATTTCTGATTTTATAAATGTTATCTTTTGCATTCAATGTTTTATTGAAAATGCTATCGGTGATCATTTCATCTTTCCAGTTAAAATTTACTTTTACCGGTTTATGAGACCTGTTTAAAAAACATATTGCCCAATCATCGTTTTGTAAAAGCTTTGACCAAACTTCAAGACTATCTACGTCCTTATACTTGAATCCTTCAATTCCTGCCTTATCCTGGTCAATGGCAATCACTTCCCTGTTGGTTAAAATTCCTTTTGTGGCCTTCGACATTTTTCTAACATCATTTCCTGCAATCAATGGAGCAGCAAGCATACACCACATAGAAAAATGCGCACTGTCTTCATTTGTGCTCATTCCATTTCCGACTTCAAGCATGTCAGGATCATTCCAGTGGCCAGGGCCAGCATATTTTCTCAATCCTTTTTGAAGATCAACGATAGGCATTACTCCTGTTTGCTTCCAGCCATCATGATCTGAATAGCCATCGAATACCGGGGCAATATCTCCTGTAGTGCGCCAAAGTTCTCCTACACTCCCAGCCCATTCCCAGGGTTTATTTTCACCCCATTCACAAATACTGAAGACTATAGGACGGCCGGCAACCCGAAGAGCGTTGCTCATAGTTCTGTAGGCTTCCTGCGCTTCAATTCCATCTGTATAACACCAGTCGTATTTTAAATAATCAATTCCGAGCCTGGCATAAAATCTGGCATCCTGGTATTCGTACCCCCTTGTCCCGGGATAGCCTGCGCAGGTTTTTGTGCCGGCACAATTATATAATCCAAACTTTAATCCTTTTGAATGCACATAATTGATCAATGCTTTCATGCCATGTGGAAATTTTTTAGGATCAGGAACTAAATTACCATTCGCATCTCTTTTTTTTGTCATCCAGCCATCGTCCAAAATAATATATTCATAACCTACAGCTTTCATCCCCGAAGCAACTATCGCATCAGCAGTTTCCATCACCAATTTCTCTGAAATGTTGGTCTGAAAAGTATTCCAGCTATTCCAGCCCATCGGCGGCGTGAGAGCAAGGTTTGCAAATTTCTGCCCTTTCGCAATCACAAAAAAGAAAAGAGTCACAATAAGTAACATTTTACCTTTCATATCAATTCTTTAATCTTTTAATTTCGTTTAATGGTAACTGTTCACTTTGATTTAATAACTATTACTTGGATTTATAATTATTACTTGCACAAATAACTCTTGTTTTAATCGAAAATTATTATTCCTAAAACGTCTTCGTTTTATTTACTGTAATCATTGACGTTAAATTGGCTACTTCTATTTTGAAATCACCCGCTTCCAATATTTTCTTATTTTCATTATTTACAAAAGCCAAATCTTTTAAAGGCAATTTGAAAGTTACTGCTTTTGATTCGCCGGGTTTTAAATCTATTTTTTCAAAACCACGCAATCTTTTTACATCAGGTGATATCATATAGGCTACCAGTTGTGAAACAAATAGTTCAACCACTTCTTTCCCCTCCCTTTTACCTGTATTGGTAACCGTTACATTGATGGTTGCGGTTTCATCAGGAGAGAAATTATTTTTATTAATCGTAAGATTGCTGTAAGCAAATGTGGTATAAGATAATCCAAAACCAAACTGCCATTGCGGATCAAACTCGCCACCCTGCGGATTGCCGCCGCCTTCTGAAGGTTTATGAATATAAGGAATCAATGAATTAACATAACGTGGATAAGTGATCGGTAATTTACCACTCGGATTTACATCGCCGGTAAGAATATCCGCCAAAGCATCAGCACCAAAATTTGAAGGAAGATAAATGTCTAAGACACCAGCAACTCCTGGAACAATTTTATTAATAACCCTTGGCCTTCCCTCATTTAGAATTAGAATTACTGGCTTGCCGGTTTTGATCATCGCTTCTGCAAGCGTAAGCTGGTTGGGAGAAATATTCATGTCATTGATATTCCCGGGAGTTTCGGTATAACTATTTTCGCCAATGCATAATACGATATAATCCACATCAGCAGCCGCTTTTACGGCAGCATCCAAATCCGCCAAAGAATCATCATTAAATTTTCCAAATGCTTCATTATAAGCTACCCCCTGTTCATAGGTCACATTATCTTTTCCAAATTTATTGGTAAGAGCTTTAAGGATGGTGTTATATTGCTTCGCATAAAAATCAGTCTTTTCTCCCTGCCATGTATAGGTCCAGCCGCCATTTAAGCAACGCATTGAATTGGCATTAGGCCCTGTTACTAATATTTTAGCAGTTTTTGGCAAAGGCAAAATATTGTTATTATTTTTCAAAAGCGTAATAGATTCTGCTGCGGTATTATAAGATGCTTTTTGAAATTCTTCGCTACCGAATTTTGGATAATCTTTCAAATAAGTTACAGGAGTTTCAAAAAGATTCAATTCTTCTTTCACTCTCAAAATTCTTGTTACCGCATCGTCAATCCGGCTCATCGGAACTTTCCCTTCTTTTACCAAAGAAATTAAATCAGTGCAAAATTCTTTGTAATTGTAAGGAATCATTGACATATCAATTCCGGCGTTGATGGCTAACATCGTAGCATCTTTAATATTTTTCGTGATATGATCGCGACGATATACATTTTCAATATCCTGCCAATCAGTTACCACAAAACCTGTAAAGCCCAGTTCTTTTTTCAAAATATCTGTAAGGATATGTTTATTGATGTGAGTGGGAATACCATTAATTAATGCAGAATTTACCATTACGGTTCTCGCTCCGGCTTTGATTGCTCCTGCAAATGCAGGCAAATGATATTCACGTAAATAATGTTCAGGTATCCATGCATCAGTTCTGTCATGTCCTGATTTTGGATCTGAATATGCCATGAAATGCTTAATACTTACCGCCAATTTATCTTTGCTGCCTAACGGGTTCTGAACCCCTTTTACAAACTCAACACCCATTTGCGCATCCAGATAAGGATCTTCGCCGTAGTCCTCCCAAATACGCGGCCACTGCGGGTTGGTGCCCAAATCCAATACTGGCGAAAAAGTCCATGGCACATTTGCAGCTCTCGATTCATAAGCTGTAATAACACCTGCATTAAATATCAATTGACGGTTCCATGTGGCAGATTGTCCCTGTTCCTGCGGAAAAAGAGTAGCTCCCAAAACATAATTACACCCGTGATTATCATCTAATCCATAAAGGAGCGGAATCTTCATCCTGGTTAATTTTGCATCATTTTGGATTTGATCTACTACCTCATCCCATTGTCCCGGCTTTAATGGTTCACCCGGAGAATTTAAAATGGAGCCTATCTTATAATTTTCAACAGCGTCTTTCAATTTCGCCTGGTCAAAAACAAAATTATCACCTTCAATTTTTCCTAAAGATTCTACTGACACCTGCGCCATCTGGCCTACTTTTTCTTCAAGTGTCATTTTCTTTACTAATGCATTTACTTTGGCATTGATAGCAGCTTCATTAGATTGTGCGTGGCTCTTTATGGTTGGAAAGATGAGGATAGAACAAAGAAGAAAGCTGAATTGAACAGTTTTGTTTAAATGATTCATGATGAATTTTTGAATTTTATTTTAAAAAATTTATTTTGACATGTCTGTATTACTTACAAAAGCAATTTTTTTACTATCCGGCGACCATGAAGGCGTATTGATAGTTCCCTGCCCTCCATACAAATAAGCAATTACTTTAAGTGGCCCTCCTGATACCGGCATCATACGCAAATACACGTGTTTGTAAAATGGATGATCGTCAGGTTTTGTCTCACCTTTTAAAAAAGTGATACAAACAATCCATTTACCGTCGGGCGAAATATGCGCAAACCAGTTATTATATCCATCATTGGTTAATTGCTCCTGGTCACTTCCATCCGGTTTCATACGCCACAATTGCATCAGGCCACTTCTTACAGAATTGAAGTAAATATATTTTCCATCCGGGCTATACTCGGGGCCGTCATCTAAACCCGGAGCAGTTGTTAACTGAATTTCTTTTCCTCCTTTTGATGGTATTTTATATATGTCAAACCCGGCGGGAGTAGGATCATTATCTCGTTTAGCCGTGTACGTCAACCACTTACCGTCAGGCGACCAACCATGTAAATAAGAAAACCCCAGCAATGGAGTAATGAGTTTAGGTTGCCCTCCCGATATCGGCATAGTATAGACTACAGAACCGATTTTGCCATCAGGACTAAGAGCGCTTAAGCCTAACATTTTCCCATTAAAAGAAATCACATGATCGTTATTAATATCCTTTACATTGCCTGTGTTGATCAATTTTGGTTTCCGGGTTTCAAGATTGAAACGATATAGCGAACCTTTTGAATTATAAATCAAACTTTTCCCATCACGAGTCCAGTTGGGAGCCTGCAAAGAAGCATTTTCGGAGTAAATAATTTTCCGGTGTCCTGTAAAAACATCCATCGTTTCAATGTGACTGCCCAAATATTTTTTATAAGGAATCAGATCCTTACTTGCTGGAATATATATTCTCACATTATCAAATGTTGCTTTTTCAATTACATCTTTATTATGCGCACAAATAAATAGGCCAACATAAACATCTTGCCCCAAATCAACACCCATAATCTGCTTGGTAACAAAGGGCTCTCCGAAATGTGCCACCGACATAATATATAAATTGCCTCTTCTTTCCAATTGAATTTCATCCGGTCCAGATATGGAAAATTGATTTTCTTCCACGTTAGTTTTAGGAATTTTTCTGTATTGCAGCGAGGTAAGTCCACTTCCATGAACAGTTGCAGCCACCATTGCAGAAGTACTGTCAAGGTTGGTACGCGCCATTATTCCGAATTTACGATGGGGTTCCACGCCTTTCCCTATCAGCTTTCCTCTCGCCTGGATTATAAAATCGCCTTTTATTTTTTTCCATACATACTGAAAATCATCATGCGTAAACCAGATATTAGCACCCGAACCGGATAACTTGTAAGTATCCGAAGCCGGAATATAAGTGGCGGTGCCAGGATGTAATATTTTGCCAACATCGGTGTGGTTGGTAAAGATCCCAATCTTTTGAGAAAAGGAATTAAAAGCAGAAAGAATGAGGCTTCCTGTCAGCATCATTATCCCTAAATGTAAAGTTTTGAAGTTCATAAGAAAGGTTTTTTATTTAATAATCTGAATATGAAGTACTGTGCATTAAAATGCTGTCGATATGGTTAACTGAAACATTGTTTTCATTTGCAGGATCTGCAGAAATTTCTTTCCATTTTGGGTCATTGCCAAAAACTTTCCACTGAGCGTTTCTATCTTCCACACTTTTAAAAACCGGCATGTACATAAGGTTAGGCATACGGTTACCCGAAACTACTTTACCATAAAACACGGGATTAAATTGCAATCGTTTAAAAATATTTATTTCATCTTTATTGAACATGGCCATTTTCTTTTCAGCAAGATGAACAGTAGGGCTTTCATAACTCCTTAATTCAAAAACTCTTTCTGTGTTTTTTTGATGTGGCAAATCGAGACCAGGCTGTCCAGGAAATGCTTCCAATAAAATAGATTCTACTCTTTCGAAAGGAGGATCTTTTGCATTTGCTTCTAAAAAAAATTTACCGGATAATTTAAAAGCTGCATCAGATTTAATTCGATCAGAAATTTTTAACCATTGATCAGGGGAAGAAAATGGAATTAAAACATAAATTAATTTTATCGTTGCGGTATCATTCGCAATTGGTTTAAAAACACCGATATTTTTTATGCCGAAACGGTGCAACGCAGGCAGGTAGGCATCTTTAAGGAAATCATCGGTCATTTTTACCTGGCTATCATCTTTTAAATGATATACTTTTATTTGAAAAAACACATTATTTACCTGCTTTCCGGTAGCCTGCCTGTCCGGCAGACAGGGCAAGGTTGGTTTACTGTAAATGCTTTGAGACAGCGCAAAAAGACAAAAATATAAGCAAACTAATTTCATATAAATGTTGTGATTGATGAATTTACAAGCCCTTTAAATTTTTTATACCAAGGGTATTGAGTTTTTAAAATTATTTGGGTGTTCAATTTAATCCTTTTTCAAATTAAAAAATGAATACTTTTTATTTTAATGAATCCAATTCTATTTTTTTCATACGTCGGATCAATTCTATGCAAGCCCTGCTATTATGATACGGGCATTTCCAGAGGCCCACCTTATCTTCATTCATCACACTATAATCTTTTTGAATACCCCAAAACCATTCCCCGTTTTTCTGGTCAATGATATGTTGCTGAATAAAAAGCCATGCTGAATATGATTGTCGCAAATATTTTTCATCACCCGTGATCTGCCATGCATTAAAAAAACCAATCATACTTTCTGCCTGCGGCCACCAATATTTTTCTTTTACGAGATCATCTTTCACGAAATCATATTCATACCACAACCCTCCATCAGAGTCAAGTCCTTCTGTTGAAGCATCTGTAATAAGTACAGATTGCTTTTTTAACTGCTCTATTAATGATTTGTTTTTAATTATTGTCGCAGCTTCTTCAATAAGCCACGCGGCTTCGATATCGTGCCCGTAAGAAATTGCATGAGATCTTTTATTCCAGTTTTCATCAAAAAACAAAACCAGGTGATTCGTTTTCGGGTCAATAATATACTTCAAAAAAATAAAAATCAGTTCAGCGATCCTTTCCTCTAATTTTTCGTCTGGCCATATCCGGTACAAATTAGCAAAACCCTCCAGAATATGCAAATGAGTGTTCATTGATTTTTTTTCATTCGCATCTTTCTTACTCAACCGAAGATCCGCTATCTCTTTCCATTCGCGGGTAAGTGCTTCTATATAACCACCATTTTTGTTATCATAACTATACTTTACGATTAGGTGGTATAATTCAATGGCAAGTTCTTTTGCTTCTTCATTTTTACTGCCAATATAAAATTCACTTAATCCATAAATAGCAAAAGCCAAAGCATAAATTTGTTTTTTGGTATCCAATGGTTTCTTCTTGTAGTCTATCGTCCAATATACTCCACCAAATTCATTGTCAATAAAATGTTCTTTAATATAGATAAAGGATCTTTCTGCGGTTTGCAAATAACTTTTGTTTTTAGTAAGGTTGTATGCAGCAGAAAAAGACCATAAGATCCTGCTGTTTAATACAGAACCTTTGGGTGCTTTCGCAATAATCGTATTGTCATTTTCAATTTTTCCATAGAATCCTCCGTTTTCTCTATCCACTGTATTCTTTTGCCAAAAAGAAAGAATATCCTGCAATTCATTTTCTAAATCCTGCTTATATTCCTGTAATTGTTCTCTCATTGATTTAATCTAATTTCTTTCAAGCTGGGAAGGTATTACACCGAAAAAGAATTAAATAAGATTTGCTTTTTTTAATTTGCCGTTCTTCTTAATTAAATTGTTCTGTAAATTCTTATCAACGATATTCAAAATAGTTTTTACAGAAGTTTCGGAAGTAAATCCATCTTCAGGAGTGTTGGTTACATAATCAAGTAATTTTTCAGTTGAAGTAACCACCACATGCATTTTCAAATCTGATGAGCCATAATAAATAAATACGGTTCCGTCTTTGTCCTGTATCCATCCGTTTGCAAAAAGAACATTGGAAACATCCCCCACTCTTTCGTTCCCCTCAGGAGCCATTAAATAACCTCCGGGTTTATGAATTACTTTAGTAATATCATGAAGATCCGTCATAAACATATAAAGTACATAACGAAGACCATTAGCTGTATTCCGCACGCCATGCGCAATATGTAACCATCCCTTTTCTGTTTTAAGTGGAGCAGGTCCCATTCCGTTTTTGGCTTCGTAAACGGTGTGGTATTTTTTTTGATCTATGATAATTTCTTTTTTGATAACTGCGTTTTTAATATCATCACAAAATCCAATCGCGATTCCTCCCCCTTTGCCTGCTTCGACAAAACTATCCTGCGGTCGTGTATAAAATGCGTATTTATGATTTACAAATTCAGGATGCAGCACTACATTACGCTGTTGAGGTGAAGGAGTTTTTAAATCCGGCAGCCTCTCCCAGTTCACAAGATCTTTAGTACGCGCAATACCGCATTGAGCTATAGCCGCAGCCTGGTCACTTTCGGGAGCTTTATCATCTCTCTTCTCCGTACAGAAAACTCCATATATCCAGCCATCTTCATGAAGCACAAGACGCATATCATATAGGTTGGTTTCTTTTTTATCAAAAGAAGGCATTAAAATCGGGCGATCCCAAAAAGTAAAATGATCAATCCCATTTTCGCTTTCCGCGATTGCAAAAAAAGATTTTCGATTCTTTCCTTCTACTCTTGCAGCGAGCAAATATTTGCCATTGAATTTAATCGCTCCGGAATTAAACACCGCATTGATTCCAAATCTTTCCATTAAAAAAGGATTAGAAACCGGATCCAGATCAAATCGCCACTCGAGAGGTGTATGCTGCGGCGTTACTACAGGGAATTCAAACCGGTTATAAACGCCATTTACAGATATTTTCTCAACATTTTTTTTGAGCAATAATTCTTTGTGTGTTTTACGCAGATGTTCTAATCTGTTCAGAAAATATTCGTTCATTTTATTTTATTTTAAAGCTTTCACAAATTTTTCACTCTAATTTTCTAATTTATTCCACCAGGTTTTTTTAAGGATAAAGGCAATAACTCCCAGGATAATTACAGTAATCAACAAAGGAAGCTTCATCCAAAGAATAAAGTACATGGGCAATATAGTAAGGCACGACTGGCCTATAATTCCCAACACTACATTGAACATATCCAGCTTAAATCTTTTGTTTGGTAAGAATGAATGGTCTTCTGCAACCACCATTTCATGGACCGGTTTCCAGAATCCCCATGGCTTTACCTGTTTATAAAACTTCTTTAAAACTTCAATGTCTGTCGGGGGCGCAGAATAAGTACCGGCAATACAACCGATAATAGAAATTAAAAACAAAAGAGGCCAGTTATAAAGTGGCAACCCCGAAAAGATAAATGGGAAAATCAAAGCGGCGGCAATTCCGGCCAGCATTCCCCAATAAAATCCCCTTGCATTAAAACGCCACCAATACCATTTGAGCACATTAGAAGCGATATATCCGCCCCATAAAGCTCCCACAATCCATTGTAAAATTGAATTCACATCTTTTGCAAAAAATCCCAGTACAATACCAACGGTTGCCACAACTATTCCGGTAACATAATTCATTGTGATTATTCTCCTGGTAGGTGCATTTGGGTTTATATATTTCAGATAAATATCATTTACAATATAAGCCTGAGCAGCGTTTAAGGTTCCGGAAAAAGTTCCCATAAAAGCACCTAACAAGCCTGTAAGAACAATTCCCAAAATGCCAACGGGTAAAAAACTATTCATAGTAGCAGGCAATATTTTTTCAAAATCAGTTCCTCCTTCAGGTGTAAGCAAATTCAGTTGATGATAATAAAGAACTGCCAAAACTGTCAAACCAATTACCATAGTGTAGCGGATAGGTAATAAAATGATTGATACAAATCCTGTCATTTTAGACGCTTCCTTTGGAGAACGGGTAGAAAGTACTTTTTGCATATCATAATTAGGCGCTGGCCCGGCAAGACTTGCAAATACACCTTTAAACAGCATCATCATAAAAAAAATACTAAACAACCCAAACTGATCATCTTTAATTTTTTGCATTGCCGCAGGAAGGATATTCCGCCAGTCCAGGTTAAGATCAACGCCGAAGAATGGAGAATTCCAACCCTTAGGAATATTTAATTTTTGTCCATGCAAATGCTTCATAGCAATGTAACCAATGGCGATACACGCAATCGTCATAATTGAATACTTGATTAAATCGCCGATTACTATACTGTTCATTCCACCGAGTATTGAATAAAACATGGCAAACAATGTAAAAACGATTCCATAAAAATGAGCCACATAATCAGCTCCTACATGAAAAGGAACGTAGGGTTGAACTAAATTCCAGGGAACAAAAATTTCAATGAACTTACCAAGCCCCACAAAACCATAAGCTAAAAAACCGAGGCACCCGATTAATGCAAAAACAACAGTAATATTATGTGATGACGCCACCCCTTTCCCTGTTAAGCCAAATCTTGTAGCGAGCCAGGCAGCGCCGGTATCTGCATTGGAGCGACGAAGCCATTTAGCCAGAAACATCATATTAAATACCTGGTTGAAAACCGGCCACAGCCAAGGTATCCATATACTTTTGAAACCGTACACAAAACATAAAGAAACCATCCACATGGTACCGCTGATATCAAACATGTCGGATGCATCACTAAGGCCTAGAAGATACCAGGGCAATTTCTTTCCCGCCAATAAATAACTCTCTTTATTTTTCCTGGCTTTCTTCCTGAAATACATGCCAATCAAAAGCATAGATACCAGGTAAATCACCACTATGCTTATATCGGTAAATTGTAGTTTCATTGATGAGAGGGTGGTCTGAAATTTTTTTTATCGTAAATGTAAAGATTGTTTGTAAACAGAATCTATAACCCTCCATGTGCTTTTATCAGAATTAAAAACAGTATTTAATCCTTGCTGTTCCATTGGAGGATCCCCTATATAGGGATCTCCTTCTTTCCACCAGGTTTGGCCTTTTGTTGTTTTGCCAATACCTCCATAAGCCCAAAAATTCACTCCCGCAAAATTTCCATCTAATCTTTTACTATTAAGCCATTCACCTAACATCTTTCTATAATAAATATCTCTGTATTTAGTAGGCGAATTCATATCAAAAGACTGATGATCTCTTGGGAGGCCAAATTCTTCCACCACCAACGGTTTATTTAATTCCCTTGCCACCTCTTCATGTTGTTTAAGATAAGTAACTGTCCTGGCAATCACAGAATCCATACTACCTGGAATATTTTTGACATTGAGCCAACCCCAATTCTTTGGCCAGATGTGTATGGTGAGATAATCAATATTTTTATCGTCATTTATTTTGCGATAGAGCGGCATACTGTTGGTGCTCATATATCCTTCTGTGCCGGTAGTTACCAAATGATTGGGATCTAATTGCTTGATGTAAGCGGCAGTATTGCTGATGAACTTTTTATACAAATTTACGGCAGAAGGCTCCATAGGCCTGGGTTCGTTGGCTATTTCCCAGGCCATGATGGCTGGTTCTTCTGCGTATTTTTTGTGCGTGATGGAGTTCGTGTGGCTAATAACATACTTTACCTGTGTATAGTAGTCAGCGATACATTTTTCACAATCATAAAATTTACTGGTGTATTCACCCATCGTGTTCCACGGAATATCTTTTAAGAAAATAGAATCCGGAACTTCGTGGTTCCATTTCAGGTATTGAAGAAAGCCGCCGCTCCAGTTCCAGTTATTACTGAGGTAAATAACAGCAGTCATTTTTCTTTTGTCCAATTCATTCAGAAAAACATCCATACCCTTTAAAAAATCAGGATCAAAAACGCCTTCTTCGGGCTGTAATGGTGGCCCTACTCTGGAGACTCCGTTTATGATACCCTTACCTTCAGAGCCTGCTAGCAGCCTTAGATTGGTAATGCCATTCGCCTTCAAAAAATCCAGCTCTTTTCGAAGCCTGTCAATTCCTTTGGCTTTATCTTTTTCTAAAGGAAGCAACCCTCCATACCAGTAATTGGCGCCGATAAAATAATATGGTTGATTGTTCAAAAAGAAATGTTGACCTTTTACCCTAATAAATGATGATTGTGCTTTTAAAAATTGAAAACAAATCAGAATGACAAATGATAAAAATAATTTCCTTTTCATACATTTTAGATTTATAGTAAGATATTCTATTGCAATTAAAAATAGCTTTGTCTTTTTTTAAAAGATCAGATTGAAAAATTTAAGTGGTGTTCGATAAATTTCACTTTATTTTTAAACGTCGCCCTTGATCCATCTCCAATAGAGAGGGAAAGGTGTGAAATTTGTCATACACCCAATTTAAGTTGAATAACTTTAATAATATTTTTTACATTAAAAAAAATTACGCATTATTTCTTATTTGAGATAATCGCATATTGTAAGAATTTTTATTTATAACAGATTTATCAGGTTCAAATCTATTTCTATTATTAACTCAAAAGCAATACTATTTTAGCTTTTAATTATAGTTTTTTATTTATTTTGTAGAAATAGGCTCTAAAAATATTTGCAAGACCAATACTTTGTATAATTTTAACATGAATCCACATATAATACTTTATTGATATTCTAATAAAAATTATAAAATACTTTATTCTAAAATGAGTGAAAAAATTTTAAAAGAAATAACTCCCCTTACCCAAAGCGATTGCTTTTCAGTGTTCTCGCGCACAAAAAAAGAATTTGATTTCCCTTTGCATTTTCATGAAGAATTTGAATTGAATTTTATAAAAAATGCAGCCGGTGCGCAAAGAGTCATTGGTGATCATGTAGCGGAAATAGAAGATATTGAATTGGTATTAGTAGGCTCAAATCTCCAACACGGTTGGTTTACTCATAAATGCAAGAACAAAGTTATTCATGAAATTACGATCCAGTTTCACCGGGATCTGTTTGATGAAAAATTTTTACAGCGAAACCAAATGGGTTTCATAAAAGATCTTTTTCAAAATTCTTCCAGGGGAGTTTTATTTTCCAAATCGGCTTCCCTTGCCATTATGCCGCGTATTATTGATTTGACACAGAAACATGGTTTTGATTCCGTATTGGAATTAATGTCAATTCTTCACGATCTTTCTATTTCTAGAAATTTCAGAACACTTTCGGATTTATCTTTCAATAAAGAGATCTCTACCTATAACAGCCGGAGAATTGAAAAAATAATGGAATTTATGAACGATAACTTCAACCATAATATTACCCTGGGAGATGCGGCCAAGCTAGCCGGCATGACGGAAGTTTCATTAAGCAGATTTTTTAAATTAAGGACCGGTAAAACGTTTGTTGACACATTAAATGATATCCGGCTGGGCCATGCCTCCCGGATGCTTATTGACACAACACAAAGCGTAAATGAAATTGCCTATAAATGCGGATTCAATAATATGTCGAATTTTAACCGCATTTTCAAAAAGAAAAAAGACAGCACTCCCAAAGATTACAGGCATTCATATACCTCTGTAGGAGTAAGAACTTTTGTATAGAATCATTTATCAGAATAAAAAAAATAAAATGAAATTCATTAAAACAACATTATGCATTTTAATAGCATTAACAGGAGGAAGTAAAGTGTTTGCACAAAAAGGCCTTTCCATTTCAATTGAGCAAGCAAAGTCACAAATCACTTCCAAAGATTTTTATAAAGCCGATAATTCGTTAATTCAATATTATGGAAGAATTGAAAAACAAAATCCGGTACTGCCAAGGTTTTGGGCGCCGGGAGTATATATAAAAGCAAAATTTGAAGGAAAAGTTTGTTCATTTTTCCTGAACGACCAGGTTCTTTATGGAAATGTGCATAATTACATTGAGATCGTTATTGATGGCAAACCATTTCGCATTCAAACGAAATTTGCCAATAACAAAATTTCAATCAAAGGTTTAAAAAAAGGAACACATACTATTACTATATGTAAAGACACAGAATCCGGAAATGGTTACCTTGAATTTGCAGGAATCGAATGCAAAGATCTTTTACAATTGCCTCCGAAACCTTCCGAAAAAATTGAATTTATCGGTAACTCTATTACCTGCGGCTTTGGTGCTGATGCTTCTGAAATCCCATGTGGTAAGGGTCAATGGTATGATGAGCACAATGCTTATATGAGTTATGGGCCTCTAACTGCAAGGGCATTGCATGCACAATGGCATATCACGGCAGTTTCAGGAATAGGTATGATTCATAGTTGTTGTAACATGAAAATTACCATGCCACAGGTTTTTGATAAGGTGGATCAGCGCGATGATTCCATCAATTGGAATTTCAATGATTATATTCCCGATATGGTTACTATTTGTCTTGGTCAGAATGATGGTATCCAGGATTCAACAATATTCTGTAATGCTTACGTTAATTTTATAAAAACAATCAGAAATAAATATCCGGATGCAAAAGTTATTTTACTTACCAGCCCAATGGCCAATGCTGCTTTGACTGCAGTTTTACAAAATTATCTGGCTTCAATAAATAAATTTTTAAATAAAAACGGATATAAAAATATCTATCATTATTTTTTCAAAAAGCAATACCATCATGGCTGCGATAGCCATCCTGATCTAAAAGAGCATCAGCAAATTTCTGAAGAATTGGTACATTTTATTAAAGAGAATAACCTGGCTGGTTAAAAAAGATAAGAAATTAATTTTCGTATAAAACTCATAATCCTGCTGATTTTTTCAATACACGATTTTAGTTTCATATAATACATACAATCAAAAAGCAGGGCAGTTCTTTAAAGTTCTGCGAGGCTTTTTAATCGAATATTTTGCTGCTGATTGTTGCGAAAAATACTGTCAGGTTGTTAGAGAAATGCACCCTCATCAAACAGAGATTCGTCAGATTTATTATCCTATTTCCTTTTGTTGTTACCTTTATCGCTATTAAAAGTCTTGTATGCTAAAAATAGGCGTTTGTGGCGTTGGCCATTTGGGAAAATTTCATCTTAATAACTGGAAAGAAATTGAAGGAATTAAATTAGTGGGATTTTATGATCCGTCTGATACGAATGCCAACGAGGTCAAAAAAGAATATGGCCTAAAAAGATTTAAAAGCCCTGATGAATTAATTGAATCCTGCGATGCAATCGATATTGTAGCTCCTACAACTGCACATTACGAATTATGTAAAAAAGCAATTTTAAAAAGTAAGGATGTGTTTGTAGAAAAACCTATGGCCAATACCATGATCGAAGCAAAGGAAATTGTAAGCCTAACCAGGGAAGCCAATATCAAATTGCAGGTAGGTCATGTGGAGCGTTTCAATCCGGCATTAATTGCGGCTAAAAAATATAATCCGGAGCCGATGTTTATTGAAGTACACCGGCTGGCACAATTTAATCCCCGCGGTACTGATGTAAGTGTGATTCTTGATTTAATGATACACGACATAGACATTATTCTTTCATTGGTAAAGGGCGATGTAAAAAATATCTTTGCTAATGGCGTGAATGTGTTAAGTGATACACCTGATATTGCCAACGTGAGAATAGAATTTGATAATGGTTGTGTGGCTAATCTTACTTCATCAAGGATAAGTATGAAAAAAATGCGAAAGATGCGTTTGTTTCAAAAAGATTCTTATATCGGCATCAATTTCCTGGACAAAAAAACAGAGATCATAAAATATAAATCACCCCGGGATAAAGATGTTTTTACTTTTGATATTGAGACCAATCATGGGAAAAAAACAATTGCTATCGCATCCCCGGTTATTACTGAAACGAATGCAATTAAAATGGAATTACAAAGCTTTGTAAATTCCATCAAAGATAATAAAACTACTGTGGTTACTGAGGTTGACGGCTATCGTGCGATGGAAATAGCTCATTTGATTCTTGAAAAGATCAGCCGCAACCAAATCATATAATTTAATATTTTTTCTTTTTGCAAAAAAAGTTACATACATGGTTTTATGCATTAGGTGATTTTATTGCCTCTGTAATTACATGGAATATTTTCTTCTGGATCCATAGAAAAATGGGCTACCAGGATTTTGATATTAATAAAAAATTCTTAACCGGTTTATTATTGTATCCTGTTGGATATCTTATTTTATACCATCTTTTCGGAGCCTATAAAAACATTTACTATAAATCGAGATTACTGGAATTACTTTCCACATTTCTGAGCACATTTCTGGGAAGCATCATTTTGTTTTTTATTTTTCTTTTATACAAAAGACATCAATACCTGGCATCATTTTACGGAGAATTTTTTATTCTGTTTGGGTTGCAGTTTTTTATTACTTATTTCTTCAGATACCTGTTATTAAGCAAAGCTCACGGGCAATTGCAAAGAGGAAAAGTCTGGTTCAATACATTGATTATCGGAAACTGGCAAACGGCTAAAGAATTGTCCGATAGCCTCAACAACAATAATGAAAAATCCGGTTACCGGATTTGTGGTTTTATTTCTTCTTCATCAAACCCCAATAAAGAATTAAATGACGGTATCTCTTTTCTTGGTAATATACTTTCAACTAAAAAAGTAATTGATGAATTTGGTATAAACGAAGTGATCATTGCCTTACAAAAAGAGGAAAGAGAAGGCCTCGAAAGAATCTTGCAAATACTGGCAGAAAAAGAAGTGAATGTAAAACTCATGCCGGATAAAGTAGATATATTAAGTGGGAATGTGCGTACCACTAACATTATGGGAACACCTCTCATTGAAATTCATACCGGTTTAATGAACCCCTGGCAGCAAAATGTGAAACAACTCGTGGATATTTTATTATCTTTTTTGGGAATCATTATTCTATCTCCTTTACTTCTTTATACAGCAATCCGAACGAAGTTATCCTCAAAAGGAAGTATTTTTTATTCACAGGAAAGAGTGGGCTATAAAGGCAAAACTTTTCTTATTTATAAATTCAGATCCATGATTATGGATGCTGAGAAAAACGGCCCGATGCTCAGTAGCGATCACGATGAACGAATTACCAAATGGGGAAAGATCATGCGTCGCTGGCGGCTGGACGAACTGCCTCAGTTATGGAATATCATAAAAGGAGAAATGAGCCTGGTAGGCCCGCGTCCCGAAAGAAAATATTATATAGATTTGATTACACAAAATCATCCTGAATATAAAATTCTTCTCAAAGTAAAACCCGGGATCACGAGTTGGGGAATGGTAAAGTTCGGTTATGCCGAAAATGTAGAAGAAATGATAGAAAGAATGAAATACGATATTATATACATTGAAAATATTTCCCTGGCATTGGATTTTAAAATAATGATTCATACGATAAGGATTATTTTGTCGGGGAAAGGGAAATGATTGTGTTTATTTACAAATACCTTCCCATTCCTTACCTTGTTTGGATAATTCAAAAATTTTATTACCCAAAAAAACAATGTACTTTACAAACCCTATTATACATAAAAATCTCTCTGTTAATATCTCGAAATTTCATAGGTTATATAAATGGATAATTTAGTAATCATCTTCGATGAAACCTGTTCTTGCAGTACCGCTAATTATATATGTGTCTGTCGGGTCATCAGAAAAAGTAGCTTCCATATAAATACTATCAGTTACATTTCCGGATTTTGAATGCCCCGCTTTAAGCAAAATTTTACCATTCTGAATAGTAACGGTATCATCGTAATATTCATTCTGAGAAGATGTAGTGCTAAATGTCAATGCCTGATAATTAATTGCCGCTTTACATTTAAAATTCCACGTATGTCCCAAATCATCTATCCAAATTGAATCAGGATTTTCTGACGTATTATAGGTAGAAATAAACTGGTGACCTAAACCATATACATCTTGCCCGCCAAGTGTAAAAGTAACCCACCACCCGTTTGAAGCATTTTCAGTTGCGGTCTTTCCGTAATCAGGAATAGCCTTTTTGCAGGATATGGCAAATAATGCCATAAGAATTATTATTATTGGAAAAATTCTTTTCATATTTTTTGAATTAAGATGTAATTATTGTTTTTGCCATTGTTTCACCGCGATATAGGGTCCGTGGCCAAGAAGGTCAATTGACCATGTAATTAATCCTGAAACATAAGTTCCAGGTGCTGTTGTTTCTAAATTACCATAAGGAGAGCCCTGGTTCGGAACAATGATGCTACTCCCATCAACACAAATAAAAAAAGCAGGTATAACCGCACCGCTATTACCCCAGCAATTAGTGGTAAGGTAGGCGCCAGGAGCTACTTTAGAAATTGTTGCCGGACCCGGAGTGGAACCTACAAGAACCGCAGCATAAGTGCCTGACAGGTCAACTCCAGGAGTTTCTGCAGCTGGTATAACAAACACCGTTCTGGTAGTAGTCGCAGCATATCCATCAGCATTTACAGCAGAATAAGTTATTATGTATAAACCAACCGTATTTATATCAACAGTACCGCTTGTAGTTACAGGTGCAGCTGCTCCATTTACTGTGGCTGTAGCGCCCGGATCCG